>CAMLNY010000273.1 GCA_946481405.1 uncultured Brevundimonas sp.
GAAGACCTTGCCGTCCGGCCCCACGGCCTCGATGACGTCGGGCAGGACGGTGCCGAAGACCATTTCGTCGGCGATGCCCTGTTCGCCGACGACCAGCAGGCGTCTGCCGCGGATGTCCTGGGTCGCCGGATCCCAGCGCGGGGCGTCGACGACGACGTGCATGGCTTCCGGCATCTCGGGGTCCAGGCGGACTTCGTAGGCCTCGAAACCCTCCTTGAGCCGGCCCATGCCCATCAGGGTCATGGCGCGCGCCATCCGCATCATGGCGTGTTCGTAGGGCGTCTCGGCGCCGGTGAGGGCGAGGTCGAGGTCGGCCAGGGCGCGCTCCGGCTCGCCCAGCGGCTGGTAGGCGTTGGCGCGGTTGTAGAGGGCCTTGGCGAACTTCGGATCGAGGCGCAGGGCTTCGTCGAAGAAGGTCAGGGATTCGCGCATCTGGCCCTGATCGGTCAGGACGGTGCCCAGCGTGTTCCACAGCGTCGGATCGCTCTGTTCGATCTGGATCAGGTCGCGCAGGGTGTCGATCGCCTCCTGATAGCGCTTCTGGTCGCGCAGGACGCAGGCGAGGTTGTTGGTGCCCTCGACGTGGCCCGGCTCGACCGACAGGAATTTGCGCAGCAGCTTTTCCGCGATCTCGAGGTGGCCGAGACGCTGGGCCAGACGCGACAGGTCGTGGGCGATGGCGGGGTCTTCGGGCAGCAGCTTCAGAGCCGCGTCATAGGCGTGTAGCGACGGGGCCGCGATGGCGGCACCGGACTCGCGGACGGTGGGGTCTCCAGGAGCGCCCGGGCCTCGGACAGGTGGCCGGCCTTCTCGCGGCAGATGGCAAGGACGTGCCAGGCCAGACCGTTGCGCTCGTCAGCCTGAAGCACCTGAAGACATCGCTTCGCGCCTCCTGCGTAATCGCCGACGCGGATGGCGGCGACGGCGGCCTTCAGGCTTTCGATCGCCTTCTTCTGGGCCTTCAGGTTCGGCGATTTCCGGTCGGACAGGGCGTGCGAAAGGCGGCGGATGGCCGCGGGCGAGGCGGCGTCGCCGGTCGCGTCCTGCGCCATGGGCACATGGCCGTGGGCCAGCTCTGTGGTGGGATTTTCAGCGACGGACATGGCGAATCTCAGTGTCGGCGGAGAGCCTTGGCCGCAGCAATACGTAGTCCCCCTAGAACACATGGTTAACCACGGCTGTTTAGCCTGCGTCAGTCACCGCCGGCCTATGTCAGGGCCTCGCGGGAGCAAGGAGGGCGCCCATGCCGTTGAAGCTGTCGTTGAAGCCGGGGGAGAAGTTCGTCCTGAACGGCGCCGTCGTGCAGAACGGAGATCGCCGCGGCGTGCTGATCCTGCAGAACAAGGCCTCGGTGCTGCGCGAGAAGGACATCATGCAGCTGGAGGACGTCACCACGCCCGCCAAGCGCATCTATTTCCCGGTCATGATGATGTACCTGGACGAGACGTCCGCCCCCAAGGTCTACGACGAGTTCGTGACCCGCCTGACCGAGTTCATGAGCGCCACGCGTAACCCGGAAATCATGGTCGAGTGTGTCCAGACGTCCAAGCACGTGATGGCGCGCGAGTACTACAAGGCCCTGATGAGCGCCCGCAAGATCGTCGATTACGAGGAAAGCCTCGCCTGATGCTGAAGGCCTACGCCCAGACATCGACGCGGACCGAGACGCCGCGCGAAATGGAGTACCGGCTGTTCGGTCAGGTCACGCGCGCCCTGATGCACGCCGCGACCGTCGACAAGTCGGACGTGAAGACCCGGATCGACGCCCTGGACTGGAACCGTCGCCTGTGGTCGGTGTTGGCCACCGACTGTTCCGACAGCGCCAACCAGCTGAACAATCCGCTGAAGGCCCAGATCATCTCGATCAGCCTGTTCGTCGGGCGTCACTCGTCGGCCGTCATGCGCGGTGAAGAAGACTTCGAGCCCCTGATCGACATCAACCGCTCGATCATGCAGGGCCTCGCGCCCCAGAACGCGCCGGCGGCCTAGGCGTCTTTCGCCCGGCAAAGTCGGCTTCGACCGGCTCAAAATTGCCGGGTCGCGGGCGCGGTCCGATGACTTTCCCAATCCTTTCAATCTGATGAGCCCGGCCCAAGCCTTGCGTGTACGCGCGCAGGACCAAAACCGGTTCAACGGCCAGAAGGCCGCTCCCCCGACCAGAATGGAAGGACAACCACCATGGCCAATTCGGTCAACACCAACACCGGCGCGCTCGTCGCGCTGCAAAACCTGAACGCCACCAACGCCGATCTGGCGGCCACCCAAACCCGGATCAACACCGGCAAGAAGGTGTCCAACGCCAAGGACAACGGGGCCATCTGGGCGATCGCCCAGGGTCACCGGGCCGACATCGGCGCCCTGGGGGCGGTCAAAACCTCGCTCGACCGCGGTATTTCGGCGGTGGACGTGAGCCTGGCGGCCGGCGAGAGCATCTCGGATCTCTTGCTGCAACTGAAGGAGAAGGCACTGGCGGCGACCGACAAGTCGCTGTCGACGGCGTCGAGGAAAGCGCTGAACGAGGACTTCAAAGCCATCCGCGACCAGATCAACACGGTCGCCGCGAACGCCGATTTCAACGGGATCAACCTCCTGAAGACCGGCGCGACCGGCTTCCAGGCTCTGGCCAACGCGGCCGGCACCGCATCCATGACGGTCACCCCGGAGGTGCTGTCGCTGGGTTCGACGAACGTCACCGTGGCGACGACCACGACCATCGGCACCTCGACCCTGGCCACCACGGCCCTGGGTCTGGTGAACGCCTCCATCGACAACGTGTCCTCCGCCCTGGCGCGGCTGGGCACGAAGGCGAAGGCTCTGGAGACGCATCGCAACTTCGTCGGCAAGCTGACGGATGCGCTGGAATCCGGAGTGGGCAATCTGGTGGACGCCGACCTGGCGAAGGAAAGCGCCAAGCTTCAGTCGCTGCAGACGAAGCAGCAGCTGGGTGTTCAGGCGCTGGGCATCGCCAACCAGACGCCGCAGATCCTTCTGTCGCTGTTCCGCAGCTAAGCCTGCCGACGCCGGGGAGTTCGCTCCCCGGCGTTTTCTCATTCAGCGCGCTCGCTCGCGACGCGCTCGCTCCCTGCTTGAGCGCGGTTTGAGGCGGTGCCTTGCGATGCGGATCACGAAATGCGGAAGGGGCTTTGCGAAAGGCCTGGATCGCTCCTACCTTCGACGTCCCTGTTCAACAGTCGAAAGGAGGTGATCAAGTGATCTCATTGTCCCAAACCCGTACGGTGACCGTTGCTTGGTCCTCCCACGAGGTCCGGGCCTGATCCTTTCAGGCTGAGTATCGGTCAGGCCGTACGCGGTCAGACAATGAGGCCCGCCGGAGAAATCCGGCGGGCCTTTTTGTCGGGCATTCCAGCGGGCGCTACCGCTAGCGAGGCGGTCGCTGGCGGCTTGAGCGCGGTTGGCGGGGTCAGCTGAACAGCCCTTGCACCCACTGGCCGGCGTGGACGAACCAGCCGGCGCTGGCGAGGAACAGGCGCGAGATCAGCTCCCATGCGGCCCAGACGAAGACGCA
>CAMLNY010000274.1 GCA_946481405.1 uncultured Brevundimonas sp.
AGGTCGGCGCCCAGGTGGGAGCAGCGGCCGTCCAGCACCACGGGCCGCCCGCCGGCGGTTCGGAACGCCACCAGCCGCCGGCCGAGGAGCCGGACGCTGACCTCGCGAAGGTGAACGAACTCGCCCGTCGGTCGGGTGAGCGATCGGCCGGCGTCGAAGCCGGGCAGGGAGGCGGCGTCCCGGTAGTAGGAGTCCTCGCGCATCAGGGTCGCGGAGCCCGGCGGCAGGGAGGCGATGAGGGCCTCGGCCAAGGTGGATTTGCCCGAGCCGGAGCCTCCGGTAATCGCGATCAGAATGGTCATGGCGGGCCTTCTAGAGCCCGCCGCGCCTCAGCGGAAGAAGCAGGTCAGACCGGCGTACAGTGACTCCACCGTGCCCGCCGCGCCGTCGGCCGACAGGAAGCCGCCGAGGTCGCCGGCCGAGAACTCCACACCCAGGGTCGAGTCCGGGATCACCTCGATGCTGAAGGCCTCGTCCAGATCCGCGCGTGTCGAACCCACGCCGACTCCGTTGACGGTGGTCAGGCCAGGCTCGCGCAGGAACCAGCCCTGGAAGGTCCCGCCCTGGAACAGCAACTGAAGGCCGTTCGAGAACTCGGCGAACTGGATCGGGCCGGCGCCGCATTCGGAGTTGGTGGTGACCTCGGGGGCCGCGCCGCCGACCGAGGCGGCCACGGTCGAGATGGCGGTCGCCTGGGGCGTGCCGAAGGGGATGGCGCGAGCGGCGCCCTGGGCGTCGAACAGACGCAGGCCATCAGCCTCGATGGCCAGACCGCCGCCGGGCTGGCTGGGACCATCGGTCGCGGGGGCGGCGGTCTCGGCCGGGGCGGCAGGCTCGGCGGCCGGAGCCGGAGTACGGTCGCAGGCGGCGATCGTCGCGGCGGCGGCGAGAGCGAAGGCGGTGCGGGATACGATACGCATGTCCTGACGTCCTTTCGGCTGTTGCAGCGGCGGAACAGACGGCAAATCCGCCGGGGACGCAACGGCAAAGCCTGAAACCCGTTCGCCGGCTGGCGGAGTGACCCTGCGTCACGTTGCTTATCAACGGTCACCTCGGTTAGCGTGGCCTCAAGTCCCGCATGCAGCAGGGGCAAACGAGGGAATGCGATGCTCGGTTTGATGCAGGATTGGCCCCTGACGGTCGATCGTATCCTGGACCACGCCAAGAACTGGCACGGCCACCGCGAGGTTGTGACACGCTCTGTCGAGGGGCCGATTGTCCGCACCACCTATGGGGAGATCCACAGCCGGGCCCGCCAGGTCTCCAACGTGCTCAAGGAGTGGGGCGTCAAACCGGGCGACCGGATCGCCACCCTGGCCTGGAACACGGGCAAGCATATGGAGGTCTGGTACGGGATCATGGGGATCGGAGCGGTCTGCCACACCCTGAATCCGCGCCTCTTCCCCGAGCAACTGATCTACATCATCAACCACGCCGAAGACCGGATCATCTTCGTCGACCTGACCTTCGTCCCGCTGCTGGAGGCGGTGCTGCCGCACTGTCCGTCGGTCGAACGGGTCGTGGTCATGACCGACGAATGGCATATGCCGGCGACCAAGCTGCCGAAGGCGGAATGCTACGAGCAGGTGCTGTCGGGCGTGTCGGACGAGGTGGTGTGGGGCGGGTTCGACGAACAGACCGCCTGCGGCCTCTGCTACACCTCGGGCACGACCGGGAACCCCAAGGGGGTCCTGTATTCGCACAGGTCGAACTTCATCCACACGCTGATGGGCATGCAGTCCACCGTGCTGGGCGCCTCGCCGAAGGTAGTGATCCTGCCGGTGGTGCCGATGTTCCACGCCAACGCCTGGGGCATCGCCTTCGCGGGGCCTGCGTCTGGCGCGCGTCTTGTCATGCCGGGCGCCCGGATGGACGGGGCGGCCATCTATGAACTGATCGAGTCGGAGGGCGTCACCTTCTCGGCCGCCGTGCCGACGGTCTGGCAGGGGCTGCTGACCCACCTGCGCGAGAACAATCTGAAGATCCCCTCGGTCAAGAAGGTCCTGATCGGCGGCTCGGCCGTGCCCGAAAGCCTCATCCGCGCCTTCAACGACGAGTTCGGCATCGAGGTGCTGCAGGGCTGGGGCATGACCGAACCCTCGCCGATCGGCACCCTGTCCAACCTGACGCCCGAGCTGGAAGCCCTGCCCTACGACGAGGGCATGAAGTGGCGCATCAAGCAGGGCATCCCGCCGCTGGGCGTCGAGCTGAAGCTCAAGAACTACGCCGGTCAGGAAATGCCGCACGATGGGCACACCTACGGCCGGCTGATGATCAAGGGCCCGACCATCGCCAAGGGCTATTTCAAGGACGAGGGCGGGGACATCCTCGATCACGAGGGCTTCTTCGATACGGGCGACGTCTCGACCATCGACGAGCATGGTTTCATGCAGATCACGGATCGGGCCAAGGACGTTATCAAGTCGGGCGGGGAATGGATCTCCTCGATCGAGATCGAGAACATCGCCGTGGGTCACCCCAAGGTCGAACTGGCCGCCGTCATCGGCGCGGCCCATCCGAAATGGGACGAGCGGCCTGTGCTGGTCCTGAAGCTGAAGCCGGGTGAGAGCCAGGACAAGCAGGAGCACCTCGACTTCCTGGTCGGCAAGATCGCCAAATGGTGGATGCCTGACGACGTCGTCTTCGTGGACGACATCCCGCTGGGCGCGACGGGCAAGATCGACAAGAAGCTGCTTCGCGAACGACTGAAGGACTATGTCCTGCCGACCGCCGCGGCGCCGTCGCGGTCCTGATCGCATGGCCAGCGGCCCGCGCTCGCGGCTGAAGACCGGCATGATGAAGGTGCGGATCGGCGCGGGGCTGGCCGTGGCCGCACCGCTGTTGACCTTCATCGCGGTACTGCTGACGCGGAACGGGATCGTCCCGCTGGACCTCGGGCTGGACGTGCTGACGCTGCAGGTCGCGTGGGGTCTGTCGGGCGTGGCCCTTGGCTTCGCGCTCCTGTCGCTGGTCCTGTCCCTGCCGCAGTTCGGTCGGCTGGGGCTGGTCAGTATCGTACTGGTTCTGGTCTGCGCGGGGGTTGTCGCCGCCTTCTTCATTCAGGGCCGGGCGATCGGCGTGGCGGGACCGCTGGACGTTTCGACCGATCTGGCCGAGCCGCCGGCCATTTCTGGCGCGGCCGGACCGTCGGTCGGGTGTCCTGGCGTGGCGGCCGTCATGACCCAGGTCGCTCCGGCCCAGGCCACCAGTGCGCTGCAGGGCGCGGGGTTCGAGGTGACGGAGTCGCAGCTGTTCCGCTCACGCGGGGTGAGCGAGGGCTTCTGGTTCGGCATGGGCCATGCGGCCCACATCCGCATCCGCCCTGGCCGCACCGACGTCCGTGTCGTCGCCCGCTATGACCACACCGACGGCGGCCAGACCTGCCGCGTGCTGGCGAAGGTCGTCGAGGGGCTTCAGGCCGGGTCGTAGGTCGAGCGGAGGTCCGGCGCCGCGTCCGAGATGATGCGTCCTTCCTCCACCAGCTTGATCAGGTGGGCCAGCACCGAGAGGCTGGC
>CAMLNY010000275.1 GCA_946481405.1 uncultured Brevundimonas sp.
GACTATGACGCCTGGCAACTGAGCCTCAGCCCCGAACAGGCCGCGCGCCAGGGCGACCAGTCGGCCAAGTCCCGCCTGTCCGACACCTCGCGCGCCGCAGAGCTCGCCCGCCTCGAACCGCTGAACGAATTCAAGCGCCGCCTGGCCGCCGTCAACGCCTCGACCCTGTCGTCGAACGACGCCCTGAACCGCGACTTCCTCGCCATCATCGTCGACCGGTCGCTGGAGTCGATCGCTCTCGACGGCGGCCGCCTCGCCTTCAACTCCGAGGGCGGGCCGGGCCAGAGCGCGGGCTTCCTCGCCGCCGGGACCCGCATCACCAATCGCGCCGACGCCGACGCCTGGCTGGCCCGTCTGGGCGCCCTCTCCGCCTGGTACGACGAAGGCCTCGCCGACGCCCGCCGCGGGCTGGAGACCGGCTTCGTCCAGCCGAAGTCGGTGGTCGAGAGCGCGCTGGCCATCTTCCGCAACGAAGCGGCCTTCACGCCCGAGACCGATCCCCTTCTGCGTCCCTTCGCCACCCTGCCCGCGACCATCTCGACCGCCGATCAGGCCGAGCTTCGCGCCCACGCCGCCGCCATCGTGGCCGAACAGATCGTGCCTCGCCGCCGCGCATGGGTCGAGTTCACCGCTGACGAATACCTGCCCGCCGCCCCGGCCGAGATCGGCATCGGCTCACGCCCGGGGGGTCGCGAATTCTACGCCTTCGAGGCGCGCCGCTACACGACCACCGCCCTGACCCCGGACGAGATCCATCAGATCGGCGTCGACGAGGTCGCCCGCATCCGCGCCCGCATGGAGACGGAGATGCGCGCCGCCGGCTGGACCGGCGACTTCGCGGGCTTCCTCAACCACCTGCGCACCGATCCGCGGTTCTACGCCACCTCGCGCGAGGACATGCTGGAGAAGGCCTCGGAGATGGCCAAGCGCGCCGACGGCGGTCTGCCGGCCCTGTTCCGCACCCTGCCCCGCCTGACCTACAACGTCCGCCCCGTCCCCCTGGACATCGAGGACAACTACACCACGGGCCGCTACAATGGCGGCTCGCTCGAGGAGGGGGTGCCCGGCGGCTATATCGTCAATACCGGCAGGCTGGACCAGCGACCTCTGTATGAGTTGCCCGCCCTGACGCTCCACGAAGCCGTCCCCGGCCACCACCTCCAGATCGCCCTGCAGCAGGAAGCCGAGCAAGGCCCCGCCTTCCGTCGCAACGCCGGCGTCACCGCCTTCACCGAGGGCTGGGGCCTGTACTCCGAGTTCCTCGGCGAGGAGATGGGCTTCTACCGCACGCCCGAGGAACGGTTCGGCCGCCTCAGCTACGAGATGTGGCGCGCCTGTCGTCTGGTCGCCGACACCGGCATGCACTGGATGGGCTGGACGATCGAACAGGCGCGTCAGTGCTTCACCTACAACTCCGCCCTGTCGCCACACAACATCGAGACCGAGCTTCAGCGCTACATCGGCTGGCCGGGTCAGGCCACGGCCTACAAGATCGGCGAGATCCGCCTGCGCGCCATCCGCACACGGGCCGAACAGGCGCTGGGCGAACGGTTCAACGTCCGCGACTTCCACGACGCCCTTCTGGTCGACGGCCCCTTGCCGCTGGACCTGCTGGACCGCCGCATGGATGCCTGGATCGCGGCCCAGCAGGCCCGCTAGGCCGCCTTCTCCGGCAGGTCGATCCCGGTCAGTTTCCAGTTGAACAGCCCCTGCCGCGTCAGCAGCAGCTTCAACGTCTCGTCCGGCCGATCGGGATCGGTCAGGCCCAGCACGAAGGTGTTCAGATCGCGATAAGCGTAGCTCTGGCGGATGTCGCGATCCTCGCTCTCGGGCTCCGGCCGCGTGGCCGTGGCGACGTCGGCGGGATCCGGCTCCTCGGCCGTGCGGACCATGGCGGCGATGGTCGGGGCGGTGACCAGGGCGTCGACGGCCCCGCTGACCACCATGGGGGCGATCAACATGCCCAGCCCGCCCAGCCCGCTGTTCCTCACGTTCGGGTCCGCCTCGGCCTCGGCCATCAGCCGCGCCGTCAACTCGTCCTTCACGCTGTCGCGGAAGGCCGGGAAGTCGACCAGGCGGTTCAGCGCCGCCTCGTCCCCGGCCCTGGCCGCCGCCACCAAGGCGTTCACCGTCAGGATCGGCGAGCCGAAATAGACGACCACGAAGGCGACCGCCGCCAGCGCCAGCAGCGCCTTGACCAGACCCTTCATCGTTTCGTCTCCGGTTGGGTTTGGGCCACGGGCGCAGCACGCGCCGGCGCCAGGGTCGTCGCCCCGTCAGGCAGGCCGATGTGGACCAGCTTCCATTCGAACGGCCCCTTGCGCTCGAAGGTGAAGACCGTGTCCGATCCGCCCTCGTCCGTCACGGCCATGCGCGCCCGGTTGATCCCCCAGTAGACGGGCCTGGGCCAGGGCGCCGAGGCCTCGTCGGTCCCCGGCCGCGCCGTCCGCACGGCCGCATAGCGCCCCTCGGCCCGGGTCAGGCCGTCGATGGCGTCGGGCGTCAGATAGGCGTCCGGGTCCGGCCCCTGGGGCGCGACCGTCTCCTCGAACTGGCGGCGGAAGGCGCCGATGGGATCGCTCAGGATCGAGGGCGGCGGCGTCATCGCCTCGGGCCGTCCCGACAGCTGCGGCCTCAGCGACCCGCGCACGGCGTCGAAATCGACCAGCCGCTGCAGCCCCGCGACATCGTCCGACTGGGCCGCCGAACGGATGCCGAAGAAGGCCACGGCCGGGGCCGCGAAGAAGCTGATCGCCGTCAGGGCGATGGCGGCCAGCACCAGATTGCCGAATACCTTTTTCACGCGGTGGTCTCCCCTCCTCCGACGCAGACCGCATCAATGCACGTCAGGGGCCGCCGCTCAAACGAAACCCCGCCGGAGAAGCTCCGGCGGGGTCCGAAAGATTCGATCCGTGATCGATGAAAGCCCTAGCCGATGTTCGGCAGGGCCTTCTTCAGGTTCTCCGCGACCTTGTCGAGGAAGCCTTCGGTGGTCAGCCACGACTGGGTGTCGCCGACCAGCAGGGCCAGATCCTTGGTCATGTAGCCGGCCTCGACGGTGTCGACGACGACCTTCTCCAGGGTCTCGGCGAACTCGGCCAGTTCGGCGTTGTCGTCCAGCTTGGCGCGGTGCTTGAAGCCCTGGGTCCAGGCGAAGATCGAGGCGATCGAGTTGGTCGAGGTGGCCTCGCCCTTCTGATGCTGGCGATAGTGGCGCGTCACGGTGCCGTGAGCGGCTTCCGTTTCCAGCACCTTGCCGTCCGGCGTCATCAGGACCGAGGTCATCAGGCCCAGCGAGCCGAAGCCCTGCGCCACGACGTCCGACTGCACGTCGCCGTCGTAGTTCTTGCACGCCCAGACGAAGCCGCCCGACCACTTGATGGCCGCGGCCACCATGTCGTCGATCAGGCGGTGCTCATAGGTCAGGCCCGCCGCCTTGAACTGGTCGGCGTAGTGGGCGTCGAACACTTCCTGGAACAGGTCCTTGAAGCGGCCGTCATAGGCTTTCAGGAT
>CAMLNY010000276.1 GCA_946481405.1 uncultured Brevundimonas sp.
AAGGCCTTCGCAGCTCCGCCAGACCGATCCGTCGCCCACAGCCTCCCGACATCGCGTGCCGCCGCCCGACGCGATCGGCTCGCCCCAACGGACTGGGACGGCGTTCCGCACCGACTCCGGGCTGAGATCAAAGCGGGCGGGCGTCGGCGGCATCGTCGGCGGGCTGACAGGCTCCGCCAGCGTGGCAACGACCGCGATCGTAATGAGGCCCGCCATGGCCAGGACGATCAGGCGAGTGCGCGACTTTGAGCCCATTCCGCACGCTCCCTTCCCGGCTCAAGCCGGCGCCAGTCCCTCGGCGTCCTCGTCCTTCTTGCGACGCAGCTCGATCAGCCGCACGCACCAGATCGAGATTTCGTAGAGCACTACCAGCGGCACGGCGAGCATCAGCTGGCTGATCGGATCCGGCGGCGTCACCACGGCGGCCAGAACGACCACGGCGACCACGGCGTACCGGCGGCCCTCGGCCATGAACTTCGAGCTGATCAGCCCGGCCAGCCCCAGCAAGGTCATCACGACCGGCAGCTGGAAGCAGAGTCCGAAGGCCAGGACCAGCGCCGTGACCAGATTCAGATACTCCGACACCTTTGGCAGCAGGGCGACCGCGACCGTCTCCGAACTGATCTGCTGGCTCAGCGAGAACCACATCACAAACGGCAGCATGACGAAGTAGACCAGCGCCGCCCCCAGCAGGAACAGCAGCGGCGAGGCGATCAGGAAGGGCAGGAAGGCCCCCTTCTCGTTGCGATACAGACCCGGCGCCACGAAGCGGTAGAGCTGGAAGGCCAGCACCGGGAAGGCCAGGAAGATGGCGCCGAAGCCGGCCAGCTTCATCTTGGTAAACAGGATCTCCAGCGGCGCGGTGTAGATCAGCTGTGCCGCCTCATGAGTCGTCGGCGGCATGGGGTGCAGGCCAGCCGTGACCAGGATCAGGTCGACCGGCGACACGCTGTGGCCCGTGACATTGGCGTGCAGGGCGCTGGCCGCCGCGAAGGGCTTCACCAGAAACACATAGATCGGCCCGGCGAAGAAGAAGCAGACGATGAAGGCCAGGCCGAACGCCACGACGCAGGTCACCAGCCGGCCGCGCAGCTCGATCAGGTGATCCATCAGCGGCGCACGCGACGCCTCGATCTCGGCCTCGTCGCGATCGGTCACAGGTCGACCTTATTCGTGCGCGTCACCTTGGGTCGGGCCGCCCTGGGCGCCGCGTCTTTCTTCGCAGCGGGCTTCGCGGCCGCCTTGGCGCGCGGCTTGGTCGTGGCCGCGGCCTTGGTCGTCGCGCGCGGCTTCTTCGGCTCCCTGGCCGGCGTCGGAGGCTCAACGACCGGTGGCGCGGTCGTCGGGTCCGGGAACTCCGGCTGGTCCAGCATTACCGCACGCGGCGGCGTCTCGACATAGGCGGCGGGCTTGTTCAGCTCGTCCTGGATGCCCTTGAAGGCGGCGTTGGCCTCGTCGCCGAGGCGGACCATCCCCTGCCCCACCGCGCCCTGGCCGTCTCGCAGCGCCTGAACCTCCTTGCGGAGTTCGTCGAGCTCGGACTGCCGCGCCATCTCGTCGAAGCTGGCGCGGAACTCGTTGGCCATGCCGCGCGCCTTGGCGACCATCTTGCCGAGTTGCCGCAACATTCCGGGCAGCCGCTCGGGTCCCACGACGACGAGGGCCACGATGCCGATCACGAGATATTCGAGGCCCCCGATCCCGGGGCCGAGGCCGCCCATGCGTCAGGCTCTTTCCGTGATCCGACCTAGCGCTTCAGCTCTTCCTTTTCCGCATCGGTGCGCGGCAGGCTGGAAACGCCCTCGGCGGGGCCGTCCTTCTTGTCTTCGTCCTTGAGGCCCTCACGGAACGCCTTGATGCCCTTGGCGGCGTCGCCCATCAGCCCGGACAGCTTGCCGCGCCCGCCGAACAGCAGCGCCACGACGACGATGACGATGGCCCAGTGCCAGATGCTCATAGCGCCCACGGAAAACTCTCCTCGAACGGGCCGGTGCGGCCCGCGTCAAACCTGTGCGTCCCTATAGTCCACCCGATGGCGGCGCGCCAAGGGAAGCTGTAAGCCCGCGAAAATGAGTCACGTCACCATCCATACCGACGGCGCCTGCAAGGGCAATCCGGGACCCGGCGGCTGGGGCGCCATCCTTCAGGCGAGCGGCAAGACCAGGGAGATGTGCGGCGGCGAACCTCTGACCACCAACAACCGCATGGAGCTGACCGCCGCCATCATGGCGTTGGAGGCGCTGAACCGCCCCTGCAAGGTCGATCTCCACACCGACAGCAAGTACGTCATGGACGGCATCACCGGCTGGATCCACGGCTGGAAGGCGCGCGGCTGGAAGACGGCGGACAAGAAGCCGGTCAAGAACGACGACCTGTGGAAGCGTCTCGATGTCGCCCGCGCCCGGCATGATGTGAAGTGGCATTGGGTCAAGGGGCACGCGGGTCACTCGCTCAACGAGCGCGCGGATGAACTGGCCAACCTCGGCATCGAGCGGATGAAGAATCCCGAAGCCTGACAGTTCCTTACGGAGCGGGCGACCGGCTTGCGGCGAAGCTTCGGATCGGCTCAGGTCGCGCCATGACCGATCCCAACCTGATTCCGCCGGCCGCCGCCGAAGAGGCCCCCGTCAAGACGACACGCGTGACCGTCGAGGGCACGATCGCGACCGTGTCGGCCGTCTCGGCCATCATCGTCGCCGCCGCCTCCATGTTCACCGCCGTTCAGGCCCTGGACGTCTCGCGTACGGCGGCACGGCAGAAGATCTTCGAGACCCAGCTGTCGACCTGCCTTCAGTTCAGCGAGCTGACCGCCCGGGCGTCCTCGGACAGCGAGAAGGCCGCCGCCCTGACCGAAGGCCCCATCGACGACGCGACGCGGGAGGAAATCAACGCCCGTCTGGAGGCCGGTGACGCCATCTCGACATCGATCTACCAACCGTACCTGCAGATGACGATGGTCTTCCCGGAAGAGATCAGCGACCAGGCGTATGCCGCCAGCGAGAAGCGAATCGAGCTCTACAACAAGCAGATCGAGGTTCTGGAGGCTGGCGTGGTGACGCCCCAGGACGTCGCAGGCCTGACCCGTCTGGCGGGCGAGGAGACCGATCTTCTGAACGCCGCCTCGGGCGCCTGCCGCGACGAAGTGGGCGCGGTCGCCGGCATCAGCTGATCGATCAGGCCTCGCGGCGAACCGTCAGCGACGGCCCGTCCAGACGATCCACCACCACGCTGTCTCCGACCGGCGGCGCATCGCCCTCGATCCGGGCCGCCCATTCCGCGCCGGAGACGAAGACGCGTCCCCGCCCGTCGACGAACGGCTCGACCACGCGGGCGCGCTGACCGACCAGACGCAGGTCGCGATCGTTGATGTCCGGCTGGTCGTCGGGGTTCACCCGCCGGACCAGACGCCGTGACAACAGGGTGGCCAGAACGGTCAGGCCGGCGAAGACGGCGACCTCGACCGCCAGTCCCATGCGCAGCCCCAAGGCCGTCAGAACCGCCACGATGCCT
>CAMLNY010000277.1 GCA_946481405.1 uncultured Brevundimonas sp.
GGCGTCGTCCAGAACGAGAAGCGCCAGGGCGACAACCAGCCCTACGGCCTGGTCCAGTACGCCCGTCTGGAAGCCCTGTTCCCCGAGGGGCACCCCTATCGCCACTCGACCATCGGCTCGATGGCCGATCTGGATGCGGCCAGTCTGGAGACGGTGCGCAACTGGTTCCGCGAGAACTACGGTCCGAACAACGCCGTGGTCGTCCTGTCGGGCGACATCGACGAGGCGACGGCCCGCCCGCTGATGGAGCGCTATTTCGGCGCCATTCCGCGCGGTCCGGTCAACACCCCGGCCGAGGCCGATGTGCCGACGCTGGCGGCTCCGGTGGTTCAGGTCATGCATGACCGGGTCGCCACCACCCGCCTGATGCGCAGCTGGGCCGTTCCGGGCCTGCTGAGCGACGACGCCGTGCCCCTGTCGGTCGCGGCCTCCGTGCTGGGCGGTCTGGCCTCCTCGCGTCTGGACAACATCCTGGTCCGCGACGAGCAGACGGCGGTGCAGGTCTCGTCCTCGATGCAGGAGTTCCACCGCGTGGGCTTCTTCGACATCTCCGTGAACGTGAAGCCGGGGGTGGACGCCGCCGAGGTGGGCCGTCGTCTGGACGCCATCGTCGCCGACTTCATCCAGAATGGCCCGACCGAGGAGGAGGTCGCCCGCGTCGCCACCCAGTACGTCTCCCAGCGCATCCAGAGCCTGGAGCAGGTCAACGGCAAGGCCAACGTCCTTGCCGAAGGCCAGCTGTATGCGGGCGATCCGGACCACTACAAGAAGGAGCTGGCCCAGTACGCCTCGGTCACCCCGGCGCAGGTCCGCGAGGTCATGCAGCGCTGGCTGACGCGTCCGGTCTACGACCTGACCGTCGCGCCGGGTGAGCGGGAGGCCTATGCAGAGGCCGCCGCCAGCCCGCCGGGCGCCGCCCCGGCTCCGGCCGCCGAGATCCAGCGCGTCGAACGCATGCCGATGCCCGAGATCGGCCAGGTGCCGGATCTGGAGTTCCCGGCCGTCGAGCGCGCCACCCTGTCGAACGGCATCAAGGTGGTCTACGCCCAGGTCGACACCGTGCCCGTGACGCGCGTCGGCATCGATTTCGACGCCGGCTACGCCGCGGACGCCGCCAACCGTCTCGGCGCCCAGGCCATGATGATCGATCTGCTGGACGAGGGCACCACGACGCGGAACGCCAACCAGCTGGCCGAGGAAGAGGAACGCCTCGGCGCCTCGGTCAACGTCAGCGCCTCGATGGACCGCACCTCGGCGGATCTGTCGGCGGTGTCGGCCAATCTGGCCTCGTCCCTGACCCTGCTGTCCGACGTGGTGCGCAACCCGGCCTTCGCCCCGGCGGAGATCGAGCGCATCCGCGCCGCGCGTCTGGCCGCCCTGGCCAGCGAACGCACCCAGCCGGGCGCCATCGCCTCCCGGGCCCTGCCGCCGCTGATCTACGGCGAGAACAGCCCCTATGGCCGCTCATTCACCGGCACGGGCGACGACGCCACGATCACCGCCCTGACCCGCGAGGAGCTGGTCGCCACCCATGACGCCTGGATCCGTCCGGACAATGCGACCATCTTCGTCGTCTCGGACCTGCCGCTGTCGCAGGTGACGCCGCAGCTGGAAGCCGCCTTCGGCGACTGGCGCGCGCCGTCGGCCGCCAGGGGGACGAAGGACTTCTCGGGCGCCGTTCCGATGACGACCAGCCGCATCGTCCTGATCGACCGTCCGCAGTCGCCGCAGTCGCTGATCTACGGCGGCGCGGTCCTGCCGGTGTCGGGCACCGACGACCTGCTGGCGCTGAACGCGGCGAACGTGACGCTGGGCGGGGACTTCCTGTCGCGGATCAACTCGGACCTGCGCGAGACCAAGGGCTGGTCCTATGGCGTGCGGGGCGGGGTGAATGCGCTGGAACACCGTGTGCCCTACATCGTCAACGCCCCGGTTCAGGCCAACCGGACCGGCGAGTCGGTCGCGGCCCTGATCGCCCAGTACGACCGCTTCCTCGAGACCGACGGTGTGCAGCCGAACGAGCTGGAGCGGACGATCAACGGCAACACCCGCTCGCTGGCCGGGGGCTACGAGACCTCGTTCCAGATCCTGGGCGCCCTGCGGTCGAATGCCCTGTACGGCCGTCCGGACGACTATCAGGAGACGCTGGCCAGCCGCACCCGCGCGCTGACGGCGGCCGAGCTCGACGCCGCCGCGCGCGAGGTGATCAAGCCCGACCAGTTCGTCTGGGTCGTGGTCGGCGACGCCTCCGTGGTCCGCCCGCAGCTCGACGCGCTGGGCCTGCCCGTGGAAGTGCGTCCGGCGCAGTAAGGCCGCACGTCGCAGTGAAGAGGGGGCGGCGAGCGATCGCCGCCCCTTTTTCGTGCGGATGTCCATGAAGCTGTCGGTGCGTCCCCCGTCCGGAACCGCCGGAGATCTGGAACATTTTGCGAACATCTATCGAGGAGTTCGCCATGACCGACGTCAATCCCAAGCTCGATCCCAACCCGGGCGGCAATACGGAAAAGGATCCTGACGACTGGGTTTCGGGCGACGATCCAATGACCGGGGCGCAAGCCTCCTATCTGAAGACCCTGTCCGAGGAGCTGGAGCAACCCGAGATGTTCGAGACCGATCTGACCAAGGCCGAGGCCTCGCGGCGGATCGACGAGCTGAAGGGCCGGATGAGCGCGCCGGGCTGAGGGAAACCATCCGGCGGACTGCGCATTCGACTCCGTCTCCAGGAGTTGAAACCATGCCCGCGCGTCCCACCTGGCAAGGCCATCTGAAGCTGTCGCTCGTCACCTGTCCGGTGGCGCTCTACACCGCGACGACGAAGACCAACGACGTCAGCTTCCACCTGATCAACCCGAAGACCAACAACCGCATCCGCATGGTGGCGACCGATCCGGACACCGGCCCCGTCGAGCGGTCGGATCTGGTGAAGGGGTATGAGGTGTCGAAGGACGAATACGTCCTGTTCGACAACGCCGACTTCGACAAGGTGAAGCTGGAATCGACGCGGACGATCGACATCGAACAGTTCGTCGACGCCGACGATATCGACCGGCTGTACTGGGGCGATCCCCTCTACGTCGTGCCGGACAAGGGGGTGGGGGCCGAGGCCTTCGCCGTCATCCGCGAGGCCATGGCCAAACAGAACAAGATCGCGGTCGGCGCCCTGGTGCTGAGAAACCGCGAGCGGCGGGTGGCGCTGGAGGTGCGGGACAGGGGGCTGGTGGCCTGGACGCTCCGGGCCCACGACGAGGTCCGCGACGCCGACGACTACTTCGACGACATCCCGGCGGTGAAGGCCGACAAGGACATGGTCGACATCGCCGCCCGCATCATCGGCCAGAAGGACGCCGAGTTCGATCCGACCCGGTTCAGGGATCGCTACGACGAGGCGCTGAAGGCCATGATCAAGGCCAAGCAGAAGGGCGAAGGGGTGGTCGAGGCGCTTCCGGAAACGCTCGGAGATGTCGTGCTCGCGCGGCGCGACGCGCCGGCAAGCTATCATCTGTGCGT
>CAMLNY010000278.1 GCA_946481405.1 uncultured Brevundimonas sp.
GGCGCCGTCGTCCAGCAGGCGGCGGACCTGATCGACGGTCTTGCGGGGCACGATGACGCCGGGACCGCCCGCCGCGCCTTCCGGCGCCGGGGTCTCGGCCAGAGCCAGACGGTGGCCGTCGGTCGCCACGGCCCGCAGCAGCGGAATCCCGGCTTCCGCCACCGTGTGGAGATAGAGACCGTTCAAATAGTAGCGGGTCTCTTCGGTCGAGACGGCGAAACGGGTCTTGTCGATCAGCCGGGCCAGATCTTCCTTCATCAGGGTGAAGCGGGCGCCCGAGTTCTCGGTCGACATGACCGGGAAGTCGCCCGCCGGCAGGACCGGCAGGTTGAACTTCGACCGGCCCGCCTGGACCGTCAGGCGGGGATCGTCGCCGTTGTAGGTCAGGGCGACCTCGGCGCCGTCCGGCAGCTTGCGCACGATCTCGTAGAGGGTGTGGGCGGGCGCCGTGATCTGGCCCTCGACCTGAACCGTGGCGTCGGCCTCGTCGACCATCTCCATGTCCAGATCGGTGGCGGCGAAGCTCAACTTGTCGCGACCGGCGGACAGCAGGACGTTGGACAGGATCGGAATGGTGTTTCGGCGCTCGACGACGCTCTGAACGTGGCCGAGGGCCTTCAGGAGCGCGGAACGTTCGATGGTCAGTTGCATGTCGTCTCGGGGCCCGGGGCGCGGCTGAATCAGCCGTCGCCTTATACTTGGGTCAGGACACTAAAGGATTGGCGGCCGGGAGCAACCGGGAGGTCAGGCTTCCTCGTCTCCTGCCAGACCCATCATGTGGAAGCCCGCGTCGACGTGGATGACTTCGCCCGTGGTCGAGAAGCCGAGGTCCGAGCATAGCCACAGGGCGGCGCCGGCGACGCCTTCCATCGAGGTGTCTTCCTTCATCGCCGACATGGCGCGGCCCTGGGCGATCATGCCGCGACCGCCGGAGATGCCGGCCAGCGACAGGGTGCGCATGGCGCCGGCCGAGATGGCGTTGACGCGGATGCCCTTCGGACCCAGGTCGCGGGCGATGTAGCGGGTCGCCGCCTCGAGCGCCGCCTTGGCCACGCCCATGGTGTTGTAGTTGGGGATGGCCCGCTCCGAACCGAGGTAGGTCATGGTGATCATCGACCCGCCGTTCGGCATCAGTTTCGAGGCGCGCTTGGCGACATCGACGAAGCTGAAGCAGGAGATGTTCATGGCCAGGAGGAAGCTGTCCCGGCTCGTGTTCTCGATGAAAGAGCCCTTCAGCTCATCCTTGTTGGCGAAGGCGACGGAGTGGACGACGAAGTCGATCGTGCCGAACTCCTTTTCGAGTTGCTCGAAGGCGGCGTCCATCGAGGCGTCGTCGGTGACGTCGGCCTGGATCAGCAGCTTGGCGCCGACGCTCTCGGCCAAAGGACGCACGCGGCGTTCGAGGCCCTCGCCGAGGTAGGTGAAGGCGAGCTCAGCCCCTTGCGCCGCCAGCTGGGAGGCGATGCCCCAGGCGATGGAGTTCGAGTTGGCGACCCCCATGACCAAGCCCTTCTTGCCCTTCATGAGTTCGCCCGCGGGCATGTTCCAGCTGGATTCACCGGCCATGGATCGTCTTCCTTCCTTGTTGGCCCAACGCTCGCAACGCGGTTGCTCGCTGCGTGAGGCCGGACGTGTATGCGTAGGCCTAGACCTTCGAGAAGATCACGGTCCCGTTGGTGCCGCCGAAACCGGACGAGATGGACATGACCGTGGTCATCGCGCCGTCGTGGCGTTTGCGCAGGATCGGCATGCCCTCGAACTCGGGGTCGAGATTTTCGATGTGGGCGCTTTCCGAGGCGAAGTCGTTGTCGAGCATCAGCAGCGAATAGATCGCCTCCTGCGCCCCGGCGGCGCCCAGCGAGTGGCCCGTCAGCGACTTGGTGGAGGATATCATCGGCATGTCGGAACCGAAGACCTCGCGGACCGCGCCCATCTCCTTCAGGTCGCCGACCGGGGTCGAGGTGCCGTGCGGGTTGAGGTAGTCGATCTTGCGGTCGCCCGCCTGTTCGAGAGCAATGCGCATGCAGCGGGCTGCGCCCTCGCCCGACGGGGCGACCATGTCGTAGCCGTCCGAGTTGGCGCCGTAGCCGACGACCTCGCCGTAGATCTTCGCGCCGCGAGCCACGGCGCGTTCGTACTCTTCCAGCACCACGATGCCGGCGCCGCCGGCGATGACGAAGCCGTCGCGGGCGACGTCATAGGCGCGCGACGCCACCGAGGGCGTCTCGTTGAAGTTGGAGGACATGGCGCCCATGGCGTCGAACATGTTGGACATCGACCAGTCGATGTCCTCGCAGCCGCCGGCGAAGACGACGTCCTGCTTGCCCCACTGGATCTGTTCGGCCCCGGCGCCGATGCAGTGGACCGAGGTCGCGCAGGCCGAGGAGATCGAATAGTTGATCCCGCGCATCTCGAACCAGGTCGAGAGGACGGCCGAGGGACCCGACGCCATGGCCTTCGGCACCGCGAACGGCCCGATGCGCTTGGGCGAACCCTTTTCCAGCGTCGTCTGGGCCGCCTGCAGGATGACCTGGGTCGAGGGACCGCCCTCGCCCACGATCAGGCCGATGCGGTCGTCCTTGATCTCGTCCGGGGTCATACCGGAATCCTTAAGCGCCTCCTCGAAGGCGATGTGGCCCCAGGCCGTGCCGTTGGCGAGGAAACGGGCCGCGCGACGGTCCACCAGCGGAGCCCAGTCCTCGGCCGTGACGCCCAGTGACGGGGGCGCCCAGACCTGGGAGCGGAAGCCGTGCTGGATGTGATCGGGAGCGGCGACCACGCCCGACTTCGCATTGCGCAGGGAGGCCGTGACCTCTTCCCGGCCGGTGCCGATGGAGGAGACGATTCCGAGACCCGTGACGACGACACGCCGCATTGGAGTTTCCTTCTACTTGTCCGTCTGGTCCGCGTTGGCCGCGGTTATCCTGTGTTTCGGTCAGCCGCCGGTGGCGGATTCGCCGGCCTGGAAGAGGCCGACGCGCATGTCCGTCGCCGTATAGATAGGGACCCCGTCGGCTTCCATCACCCCGTCGGCGATGCCCATGACGAGGCGGCGGTTGATGACCCGCTTCAGATTGATCTTGTAGGTGACCTTCTTCACGTCCGGCTGGACCTGGCCCGTGAACTTCACCTCGCCGACGCCCAGCGCCCGGCCCTTGCCCGGACCTCCGATCCAGCCGAGGTAGAAGCCGACCAGCTGCCACATGGCGTCGAGGCCGAGGCAGCCCGGCATCACGGGATCGCCGATGAAGTGGCACTGGAAGAACCAGAGGTCCGGATGGATGTCGAGTTCGGCCTCGACATAGCCCTTGCCGTGCTCGCCGCCGTCGCCGTTGATTTGCGTGATCCGGTCGAACATCAGCATCGGCGGGGCCGGCAGCTGGGCGTTGCCCGGCCCGAACAGTTCGCCGCGACCCGAGGCCAGAAGGGCGGCGTGATCGAACGACGAGGGATATTTCGAGGTGCTCAAGGCGGTCGTGGCTCCGAAGGGTCCTGACC
>CAMLNY010000279.1 GCA_946481405.1 uncultured Brevundimonas sp.
CGACGGGCTTGCGCGCCGTCAAATGCCGGGATCGTCCACGAAGGTCCGCCCATGATCGAGGTCCCGCCCAGCCAGGACGCCGCGCCGCCGCCGGTCGTCGCCCATGTCTGGGACCTGACGGTCGGGCTGATCGAGGCGACGGTGCAGCTGGACCAGCCGTCGGGGCCAAATACGCGCACCGTAGGTACGGGCTTCCTGATTCAGGCCCCGAAGCCGGACGGGTCGCCCCGCATCGTTCTGGTCACCGCCGCCCATGTGCTGGAGCGGATGCCGGACCCCGAGGCGCGGATCGGCTGGCGCACGTCTCTGGGCGACGGGACCTGGCGCTTCGATCCCGAGCCCCTGACCATTCGCGACGGGGACGGCGATCCCCTCTGGATGCAGCACCCCGAACGCGACGTGGCCGTGATGGAGGTGCAGGCGCCCGAGGCCTTCGCCCGCGCCGCCATCCCGCTCGGGTGGCTGGCCGACGAGAACGCCTTCGACGCCTGGGACGTCGGGCCTGGCGACGAACTGCTGTCGCTGGGCTTCCCGCGAGGCCTGTCAGCCAACCGGGCCGGTTTTCCGATCCTCAGGGTCGGGCGGATCGCCTCCTATCCGCTGTCGCCGGTCGCCGCCTTCCCGACCTTCCTGCTCGACTTCACCGTCTTCCCCGGCAACTCGGGCGGACCGGTCTTCTGGACTCCGAGCGCGAGGAAGCGCCCCGGCACCACCGAGCCCGGGAACGCCTTCATCGCCGGTCTCCTGAGTCAGGAGGTGCGGGTCAACGACGAACAGCTTGAAATCGGCGTGGTCACCCACGCCGTCTACATCCGCGAGGCGATCGCGATGCTGGATCGCGCCGGGGACTAGGCCGCGCCCAGAACCTCGCGGCTGATCCGCGACAGCAGATCGCCGCCCTGACCCACCGCCGCCAGACGGCTGGAGGCATGGCCCAGACCTCGTACAGGTCCATCTTGCCCTTCAGCCACGCCGGATCGCCGTCACCGGCGTCGAGCCGCGCCTTCGCCGCCAGCGCACCCTTCGCCAGCATCCAGCCGCCGACGACATCGCCCAGCAGCTTCAGATAGGCGTCGGCGGCCGCCAGAACGTCGGCGGCCCGCGCCGCATCGGCCTTGGCGTCCAGCAGCCAGAGGGTGGCGTCCTCGACGGCGCCGATGGCCGTGTCGAACCGCTCGACCGGCTTGCCGGAATAGATGCCCCCAATCGCCTTCAGCGTCGCCTTCATATCGGCGATGACGGCCTTGGCCGACGCCCCGCCGTCCTGCGACAGTTTTCTGCCCACCAGATCCATCGCCTGGATGCCGTTGGTGCCCTCATAGATCGGGGTGATGCGGGCGTCGCGGTAGTACTGGGCCGCGCCGGTCTCCTCGATGAAGCCCATGCCGCCGTGGATCTGCACCCCCATGGAGGCCACGTCGCAGCCCACGTCCGTCGACCACGCCTTGGCGATCGGCACGAACAGGTCCTCGCGCCCCTTCCACTTGCGACGGTCGTCCTCGGAGGCCGCATGCTGGGCCAGATCGGCGGCGACGCCGGTGGCGAAACAGATTGCGCGCGCCGCTTCGATCCTGGACTTCATGACCGCCAGCGTCCGGCGGATGTCCGGATGGTCGATGATCGGCGCATTGGCCTCGCCGGTCCACACCGACCGGCCCTGACGACGCTCCAGCGCATAGGCCAGTGCGTGTTGATAGGCGCCCTCGGCCACGCCCACGCCCTGCACCCCGACGGCGAGGCGGGCGTTGTTCATCATGACGAACATATGGGCCAGACCCTGGTTCGGCTGTCCGACCAGTTCGGCGCGGGCGCCTTCGTAGCTCATGACGCAGGTCGGCGAGGCGTGAATGCCCAGCTTGTGCTCCACCCCGACGGGGCGGAAGTCGTTGCGGCCGCCCAGCGATCCATCGTCCTTCACCTCGAACTTCGACGCCAGGAACAGGCTGATCCCCTTCGGTCCCGCCGGCGCGTCGGGCAGGCGGGCCAGCACCAGATGGACGATGTTGTCCGTCGCGTCGTGGTCGCCCCAGGTAATGAAGATTTTCTGGCCATTCAGGGCGTAGGTGCCGTCGCCGTTGGGCGTGGCGGTAGCCGTCAGCGCCCCCAGATCCGAACCCGCGCCCGGCTCGGTCAGGACCATGGCTCCGGTCCATTCGCCCGAAACCAGCTTGGGCAGATAGATGGCCTTCTGATGCTCGGTCCCGACCTGCTCCAGCGCCTCGATCGCCGCCAGCGACAGCATGGGGCAGAGGGCGAACGACATGTTCGCCGACTGCACCGTCTCATAGGCCGCCAGCTCCAGCGCCTTGGGCAGGGCCTGCCCCCCGGCCTCGGCCGAGGCGGTCAGCCCGGTCCAGCCGCCCTCGGCGAACTGGCGATAGGCGTCGGCGAAGCCGGGCGCAGCGGTGACGGCGCCGTTGGCATATTTCGCCCCGGCCAGATCGCCCGGCCGGTTCAGCGGCGCCAGCACCTCTTCCGAGAACTGTCCCGCCGCTTCCAGCACGGCGCCCAGCACATCGGCGTCATAGTCGGGATAGGCGCCGGTGGCCGCCACGTCCTCGATCCCGGCGATGGCGGTCAGGCTGAAGGCGATGTCCCGAACGGGTGCGCGATAGGGCATGGCGGAGGTCTCCGGTCGGCTAATGCCGTCTTCTTACACAAGTCACACGTGGCGTCAGACCTTCTTGCGACGATGCCGTCGCGTCAGGCAAGGGACTGCTTGGCGAGTTCGCGTCCGTGGGTCAGTCTGCGTCCAGTATCGCCGGAGAGTCGCATGGCCGAACCCCGAAATCGCTATTCGACCTTGTCGCTGGTCTTCCACTGGGGGCTGGCGCTGCTGATCCTCGCGCAGGTCCTGCTGATCACGGCGCATGAGGCGACGGACGGGCCGATGTCGCGCGAGTTCGTTCAGGTTCACAAGGCGCTGGGCCTTTCGGTTCTCGTCCTGACCCTGGCGCGGATCGGCTGGCGGATGGCCAATCCGGCCTTGCCGGCGCCGCCCGGAACACCGGAGTGGCAGAAGTTCGCGGCCAAGGCGACGCATGTCCTGTTCTATGTCCTGCTGATCGCCATTCCGATGTTCGGCTGGGCGGCGTCCAGCGCCGGCGGCCGCGACATCCACTGGTTCGGCCTGTTCGACTGGCCCCTGCTGCCGATCGAGCGCAGCCGCGATCTGGCCGGAACTTTCATGGATCTGCACGAGGCGGGGGTGAAGGCGCTCTACGTCCTCCTGGCCTTGCACGTGTTGGCGGCGCTGAAGCATCAGTTCGTCGATCGGGACAACGTCCTTCACCGGATGATCCCGCTGATCCCCCGGCGGCCCTGAGATGCGAGCGGCCCTGTTCGCCATGCTGATCGCGGTCCTGATCTTAAAGGAGCCGGCGCGGCGATGGCGCTGGACCGCGGCGGCGATGCGGGGATGGGCTCTGGGGTCCGGCGCTGTGCACGGAATCGCGTGGTCGGCCGCCCAGGCGGCCAGCTCGGCGG
>CAMLNY010000280.1 GCA_946481405.1 uncultured Brevundimonas sp.
GCGACGGCGGCGGCGAGATCGTCGCGGTCGGCACGCCCGAACAGGTCGCCGCCAACGACAAGTCCTGGACCGGCAAATACCTCAAGGAGGTGCTGGACCGGCACGAGGAGCGTCGCAAGGCGCGCGTCGCGGCCCTGACGGCCGAGGCTCCGGCGAAGAAGGCTCGGGCGAAGGTCAGGGCCGACGCCTGACCGAAGTCAGGTCGCGGGCGTATCGATGCTCGCGACCGGCTCCGGCTTGGCGTGACTCTTGAACGGGCCGCGCAGGACGACCCAGACGCTGGCGCCCAGCAGGATGACGGTCGTCACCACGCTGGCTTCCGGTCCGAAGGTCGCGCCCGTCAGCCACCAGGGCGCGCCCTCGGTCGTGGTCAGGTCGACGACCAGCGGGGTCACGTCCAGCACATGGCCCGACACCTCCAGCCCGAAGCCGAGGCCCAGCAGCCAGTTCCACGCCGCATGCCAGCCGCAGACGCCCCAGAGCGATCCCTCTCGCGCCGCGTAGAGGCCGATGAAGGTGCCGAACAGGACGATGTTGACGACGCCGAGCGCCAGCTCCTTCGTCGGCTCAGTGTTGCCCGCATGGGCCAGGCCGAACAGGACGGCGTTGACGAGCAGGGCGATGACCAGTCCGTGGCGCGAGGCGATCAGTTGCATCAGCCAGCCGCGGAAGACGATCTCCTCGGTCGAGCCCTGGACGATGAAGCCCAGCAGGAGCGCGCCGATGGGCAGCAGGCCGGCGCCGAGCGCCGCCGAGGCGAAGACGCCGCCGCCCTCGATCCGGTAGCCGCCGGCGATCCAGATCACTCCGACGGTGGCCAGCAGGAAGCCGAGCCCGACCAGATAGCCGCGCACGAAACGCGTCAGGCCGTGTTCGTTAAAGCCGATCGTCGACAGCGGCCGCCGCTCGAACCACAGCACCCAGCCGGACAGCATGAGCGCCGTCAGGCCGAACATCACGACCAGCATGTAGAAGTCGCCGACCCAGCCGCTGGACTCGCCCTCGGCCGTCATCAGGCCGAGAGGAATGGCGGGGATTACGCCCAGAAGCTGGCCGCCCACCATGAAGACGGCGCCCAGCACGACGGCCGCGACGCTCCACGTCCGCCGATGCCGCGCCAGTCTCGGCGCATAGAGTTCAATGCCGGCCATGGTCCCCTCCCCTGCCTGTCTTCAATCTTGCGCCGTCACTCGTGCGGCAGGCCCTTCAGATCGCGGTAGGCGGCCGAGAAGGGCGCGTAGAGCACCGCGATCTGCAGCGCCGAGAACAGGGCGTTGACGACGCCCCAGCCGAACAGGCCGAGCCCCGCCGTGCGGAGGATCTGGGCCGTCGACTGGCCGTCCATGGTCGCCAGCTGCTCCAGCCCGCCGGTCATCATGGTGATAGGCAGGGCGATGATCGTGCCCAGGATGCTGACGAGGATCGACATGATGAAGGCGATGATGCCCATACCGAGCAGCGGGAACACGTGACCCTTGGTCATGGGGAAGGAGGCGAAGGGCGAGATGCGCTTTTCGTGGAAGGTCGCGGGCACGGCGAGGCAGAGACGCAGCGCAAGCCAGATCACCGCAGCGAATGCGCCGAGGCCCAGAACAACGCCGGTCAGAATGCCGAGGCCCACATTGGCCTGCCCGGCGAGCCCGGCCCCCACGCCGACGATCGCGAACAGGACGATGGTCACCGCAAAGAACACGATGCCGAGCAGGAAGCTGACCGCGAGGATGCGCAGTTCGTCGCCGCCGAGACGCATATAGCCGAAGGCCTTGTCGGCCGGCGCTAGAACCGCCCGCGCCACCGCCGCGTTCAGGACCGCGCCGAGCACCAGAGCGAGCGGCAGGGCCAAGGCCATGAAACCGATCCAGGTCTGGCCGAGAGCCTCCAGCTCCTGCGGGCCGGGCTGGGTCCCCTCCAGAGCCTCAGTCGTGGCCATGATGCTCGCCAGCGGACCAGCGAACACGCCGAAGAAGGCGACGAAGAAAACGACGTAGGCCAGGGTCCAGAACACGATCGCCAGCGGGTGGCGTCGCACCACCCGGAACCCTTCGAAGGCCGCGTCGGTCGCTGAGAATGTCATCGAATCCCTCCCTGAACCCGTCTCAAGACGCTTATAGCCCATCCTCGGGGGCGGCGGGAACGCCGTCCAGCAGTTGACGGGCCGCCACCACGTGCGGCGCGGCGTAGAGGGTCATGAGCCAGCCCATCCCGAACGCCAGCGGAAGCGCCGCGAGGATCGCCGGAACGATCATCGGGCGGACGACCGGCTCGAGATCGGCGGCCGACTGGATGTCGGTCGGCCAGTCGAGGCCCTGCCCGAGGAAGCCGCCCAGAAGGACGCCGCCGACGAGGACGTATGCCAGGATGGCCGCGACCATATAGATCAGCCAGACGACGAGGTTCAGGCCCAGCAGCTTCCACACCTGACCGCGCGTCAGGGCCCAGCCCTCGGCGAAGGCGAAGCGCTTCAGCACCAGACTGGCCGGGGCGATCAGGCAGGTCCGCAACCAGCCCCAGACCGACGCGACGAGAACCAGCAGGCCGCAAAGGCTCGTCGCGACGATCGCGACCGTATGGTCGACGGCCCACAGCGACAGGGCGATGCCCACACCCAGCAGGACCGCGACGATGACGACAATGTACCAGCCGATGAAGATGGCCAGCACCGCCACCGCGACGCGGACCTCGTCCATGCCCAGCCTGAGGAAGGCGAAACCGTCGCCCCGGTGCGGCGACAGGGTCGCGCGGCCCGCCGCGGTCCAGACCAGCAGCATGACCAGATACATGACGATGTTCAGGCCGTTGATCGCGGCCTGAAGCCGGATCGATTCCAGCATATAGGCGTCGAACGCCTCCTCGGCGCCCGGGTTGGCCGCGATGTTGGCGAACAGGGGGATGAACAGGCTGTACATGGCCGCCATCACCGCGACCATCAGAACGCCCCAGACGAAGACGCTGAACGGACGGCGCTTCAGCACCCCGAACGGCGCGCCGACGGCGTCGTTGAAGGAAAAACCGGGCTTCATCGCGGGGGCTCCATCAATTCGGCTGGTCAGGCGACCAGTATTCGAGCTGTCGGTAGGCGGCGCCGAGGAAACCGAGCGTCACCGGCAGCTGCACGCCGACCAGCCCCAGCACCCAGACAACCTGTGCGGTCGCGCCGCCCAGGCCGCCCGTGCCGATCAGGATCAGGAGGGCGATCTTGGGCAGGGCCGTGAGGATCAGGCCGGCGAGGATCTGCCAGAAGCTGCCGTAGGCGATGCCCATGGAGTTCAGCGACACCATCTGGCGGCGGCCGAGGGTGGCCGGGGCGAACAGCGACAGGCGCACGACCAGCAACAGGGGGATCGCGACCGCTCCGATCGCCAGCACCGCCAGCACGCCCAGCTTCCACGGCTGACCTACGGCCGCCCAGTCGCGCGCCTGGATGGCGGTGACGTTCAGCTCCGCCATGCCGAAGATGGCCAGCACCAC
>CAMLNY010000281.1 GCA_946481405.1 uncultured Brevundimonas sp.
GGCGGTCCTCCTTAGGCGACGGCCATTCGTTCAGGTCGTCGCGCGCCACCTGCACCTGGGCCACGATCTCGGCGGCGGTCAGGTTGCGGACCAGCTTCTGGGTCCCCGTGTGGCAGAAGGTGCAGTTCAGGGTGCAGCCCACCTGCGACGAGACGCACAGCGCCCCGGCCCGGCCCACGTCGGGGATATAGACGGTCTCGATCTCGATGCCCGGCGCCGTGCGGATCAGCCATTTGCGGGTGCCGTCGTTCGACACCTGACGCTCGACGATCTCGGGACGGTTGAGGGTGAAGGCCGCGGCCAGTTTCGCCTGGGTGTCCTTCGCCACATTCGACATGGCGGCGAAGTCGGTGACGCCGAAATTGTGGATCCAGCCCCACAGCTGGGACGCCCGCATCTTCGCCTTCTCGGGCGGACAGATGTCGGCGTCGATCAGCGCCTGACGCAGGCCCGCGCGCGTCAGACCGGAAAGGTTGACGGGCGGCTTGTCAGCAGGGGCAGTGGTGCGCGACAGGTCGAGCGTGACGCTCACGGGCGGTGATCCTGGGTGAATGGGAAGCCCGCCTTATAACACGGATCGCGCTGGATTTAAGGCAGGGTCTCGAGGGTCATCCGCCTCATCCCTCAGGACGGCGGGTCTCAACCCGCCTCTGGCGCTGAAAGGGTCGGGGCGTGTGCGCCCCGACCCGAGATCAGGCGATCAGCCTTCGACGGCCTTCAGCTGGCCGGCCGATTCCTTGCCGGTGCGGCGGTCGCGCTCGACCTCGAACGAGACCTTCTGGCCTTCGTCCAGGCCTCGCAGGCCCGCGCCCTCAACGGCCGAGACGTGCACGAAGACGTCCTTGCCGCCGTCCGACGGCTCGATAAAGCCGTAGCCCTTGGTGGAGTTGTACCATTTGACAGTGCCAGTAGCCATTTCATGACCTCCATAAGCAGTTCACGCCCGGCAAAAGCGCCGGACGCGGGTCGGGTCTGAATGGGATCGGCCAGAAACTCGGTGCGTTCGCAAAGAGAGAGGGCGTTACGCAGAGAGATCGACGCCGGCTCTATACAGCTCGATGTGGCGCCGAAACAAGTCCGTGGTCCCGGGCGCGACATTACGGGCCTGTGTCGGAATCCGACAGACTGTCGTATCTGCCGGTGATATAGTCTCTCAATCGTCGGCCAACATTCAGGGCGTCGACGATTGAGAGAGATCGGCAGAGCACGCCGCACACTCCCGCCCCGAAGGCCGAGGAGGTGGGCTATGGCCTACTTTTGCTACATTGAAAGTTCGATCCTGAGCGTCCCCCATATGGAGCCGCTCGCCGCGACCACGCCGGAGGAGAGCCGCGAGGAGGCCTTCCGACTGCTGGCGCAACATTCGAGCGGGTTGGCCGCTCATGTGTTTCATGGCGAGGAGCGGGTCTGGACCATCCGGCCTGAAGAGATGAGGGCGTGACGGGCAATGCCTTCCTCGACGGGCTTGACGTCGAGGATCGGGACGCGGTCATGGACATGCTGACGGAGGTGTCCGTCGCCGCCGGCGACATCCTGATCGAGCAGGGCGAACCGGTGGGGATCGCCCATTTCCCGACCACGGCGAACCTCGCCAACATCACCCATACGCCGGGCGGCCGGCAGCTGCAGACGGCGGCGGTCGGGTCGGAAGGGCTGAGCGGTCTGGCGCCCCTCATGGCCGACGTTCCCTGTGCGTGGGAAGTGAATTGCGTGGCCGCCGGGCGTGCGCTCGCGGGGCAGGCCGACAGTCTGCGTCGGTTGTCCGAGGAGCGGCCGGGCCTGCGCCATCGCCTGTTGAAGCTGACCCATTTTTATCAGGCGCAGGCGAACCAACTGACTGTCTGCACCGCCTTCCATTCGGTCGAGGCGCGCGTGGCGCGCTGGATCCTGACGGTCACGGACCGAACCGGCCAGCGGCGACTGTTCACGACGCAGGAGGCCATCGCCGAGGATCTGGGCGTCCAGCGCACCTCCATCGTCGCCGGTTTCGGCAGCCTCAAGCGGGCCGGGCTGGTGCGTCACCTCCGCGGGCATCTCGAGGTGCGGGACCGGGCTGGAAGCGCGCAGCTGTGGCTGCTACGGCCAGATGCGGGCGCTGGAGCTGGAACTCGGGTTCGCCCCGGGCCGGAAGGAACCAACGTCCCAAGCGGCCTGAGGCCTGGCCGCAATGAGAGCGGAGCAGGGCGTTCGTGCTGAAAGGGTCGTGTCCGCTACTGGACATATCTGGCGCGCCGTCCGAGGCTCGGACCATGAGCGCCGAGCCTGTCTCCGCCCCGCCGCCTGTCCATCTGCGCCCCGGTTTCGCCGAGGCCGTGCGCCATTCGACGCGGGCGCCCCTGGCCATTCTGGACCGGGATCCGGACTTCTATCGCTGCATCAGCGACATCCCGACCTATGCGCTGGGGGTGCTGGCCCTGCATATGCACGCGATGGACCGGCTGCATCACCGGGGGCTTAGGGAGGCGGCGAAGGACCTGTTCAGCGCCGGGCGGGCCTCGGCCATCCTGAAGCGGATGCAGACGGCGGGGCTGATCGTTCCGGTCGACGCCTATCAGAGCGGGCGGCAGCGGCGGTACGGGCCGGCGCCGGCGATGGTGACCGCGTTCCGCGCCGCCTACCGGATCGAACTGACCAGTCTGGCGATGATCGATCCGCGCGTCGGGGCCATGGTCGAGGATTATGAGACCTCGGCCGTGTTCGACGGGATCGTCGGCTTTCTGGCGTCGGCCCATCTGGCGACCCCGACGCTGGACCGGCAGCTGATCGAGCCCTTGGGCGGGGTCGGGCGGCGGTCGATGGGGCTGTTTCTCGCCTACGCCCTGGCCGAGGCGGCGTTCGAGGCGGGCCGACCGCGGGCGGAGGGGACGATCGACCTGAACCTGTCGAAGCTGTCGAAACGGCTCGGGGTCTCGCGCACTCACGGGCGCCGAATCCTGACGACGCTGGAGGCGGCGGGGTTGGTGAAGGCGGGGGAAACGCCCGATCGGCTGGTGCTGACGCCGGCCTTTGCGGAGGCTTACGAGCTGTATTTCCTCGGAATGTTTACCGGCCTGTTGATGGCGGTCGGCTGTCAGGACGGTTGAGGCCGATGCCGGGGCAAGCGTGACCGTTCCAAATGTGTTCAGTGGACAGCGTTCGATTCGACGTGATCCATGACGGTTCCACTCATTGGGGGACCTGAAATGAAACTGCTTCTCGCAACCACGGCCATGAGCCTGCTGATGGCGGCCGGCGTCGCCGTCCCGGCCTCGGCCGAAACCGAAACCCTGCCGGCCGAGGCGCCGGTCTGGATGGCCTCGGTCATCTCGCTCGCCGACGACGGCGCCCTGTCGCTCGTCCAGGACGATGAGGACGACTGCGAAGACGAAGAGGACGATGAGGACGAGGACGAAGACGAAGAAGACGAGGAAGAGGACGAAGACGAAGACGAGGATGAAGACGAAGAAGACGACGA
>CAMLNY010000282.1 GCA_946481405.1 uncultured Brevundimonas sp.
GCCCGACGAAGAAGAGCAGGAGGAGCGCGAGGACGTCGAAGAAACGCTCGATCACGACGGTCCCGGCCGCCTCCGCGCGCGACCGACCCGCGAGTGCGTGAAGCGCGAGGATGCGGGCGGCGAGGACGGCGGGAATGATCGGGACGATCATCTCCTCCAGCGAGGGATCGAGGGGCGCGCCGTCGACGATGGCCTCGGCCGCCGCCACGGCGCCGCAGCCGGAATGGCCCATGACCACGACCAGCGGGGCGCGCAGGTGCTTCACCGCATAGACGATGGAGGCGAGGCCCCGGCGGTCCACGGTGTTGCCGGCGACTCGGATGATGAAGAGCTGGCCCAGACCCTGGTTGAACAGGATCGTCGGCGGGATGCGGCTGTCGGCGCAGCCGACGATGACGGCGATCGGGTGCTGGCCGCCTTGCAGGGGTTCGAGGTCGTGGGCGGTGACGTGGCCGAGACTGGTCGTACCGGCGATGAAGGCGGCGTTGCCCTCCTTCAGCAGTTGCAGGGCTTCTGCAGGCGTGGGCGGCGGTGCGGCGACGACCTCAGCGCTCGGGTCGGGCTCAAGGGCGGCGGGCGGCGTCTCGACGACGGGGGCCGCGGGTTCCGGAGCCGCGTGATCGAGGGCCGAGAACCGCTTCTTGCGGCCAAACCAGAGAAAACCCATCGCCAGCCTCCATGTCGCGGACCCGCTTTTTGCAGAGCAACGCTCGATCAGGTCAAGCGGGGACGCCGGGCTCAGACGGCCATGACCAGAGGGCGCTCCAGCGACAGCACGGGCAGGTCCTCCAGCGCCCAGGTGCGGCCGCCGATAGGCTCGTCCTGCATGCGGCAGACGCCCGGGCCGGTGAGGAAGGGGAAGCCGAGGCTGACGGCGAGGTCGCGTTCGGCCCTGGTGCGGACATTGGTCAGGCCCGGCCAGATGCGGCGGCGGCGGTATTCCGGGGCGTGGGAGGCGAAACGCCGCAGGGCCGCGATCCGCACCTCGGCGGTCCCGTTGGGCAGGACGAAGGTGACGCTGGTGACCGTCTTGTCGGCTAGCTGGCGGATCTCGAAATCGGGGTCCTGGGTGCGCAGGTCGAGGCCGGCGAAGTGGTCGCGCAGGGCCTCGTGGATGACCTTGATCGACTGGAAGGACGGCGCGCGGGGCACGTCGTAGACGGTGGCGGCCAGTCGGGCGCGGGTCTCGGCGGGCAGGATGCCCAGAAGCTCGACATAGTTGGCCCTCTGGGTCGGGCGGACGAGAGTCGAGAAGGACACCGGGACGTAGAGGGGGACGGTGACCGGGACGTCGAGCAGGAAGCGCAGCGCCGTCATGACGCAGCCGCCGTCGAAGGATTCGGAATCGATCGGGAGATGTTCCTCGCCGTCGACGACGCTGAACCAGGTCTCGGCGCGGGAGGGGGTGCAGCTGATGACGTCGCCGACGAAGGCGCCGGCCTTGGGGAAGTAGATGCCCTGGGCGCCGTCGACCGACGGGCCGAAGTTGAAGTCGTCGAGCGGGCTCTTCGGAGGCCGGGCGTCTTCCGGTACGTCTGCGAGGGAGCCGTCCGGCTTGATGCGGCGCAGGCGTCCGCCTTTCGGCAGGCGGCCCGGGTCCTCCATGGCGAGGACGACCTCCTCGGCGGTGGCGGAGGTGAAGGCCTGGATGGCCTCGTCATCGCCCTCGAACAGGACCAGTTTGACCGCGTCCTCGACGCCTGTGCCGAACAGCCGCTCCTGAAGCTCGGTGGCTAGCTGGGCCAGTTCGACGGTGTCCAGCTGGTCCGACTGGGGGTCGGCGAGCAGGTAGCAATAGTGGGTCAGCTGCTCGGAGGTGCGCGGGCGGACCCAGCGGACCTCAAGGAAGATGTTGGAGTATTTGGCCACGAGCGGGCCGAGCGTCTCCGCGGGCAAATCCGTGCGATTTGCGTCCACCATGACCCGCAGGCACGAAACCGCCGTCATCGCTGTTCCTCCGTCCCGCCTCTGTGCCGGGCGGAAATGAAGATTTCGCGAAAGCGTCAGGCTCCGAGCAGTCTGGCGGCCTGGGGGGCGAAGTAGCTGAGGACGCCGGAGCAGCCGGCACGCTTGAAGCCGTGCAGGGTCTCGAGCACCAGCGCGTCGCGGTCCCCCGCCCCCGCCGCTGCCGCCGCCTCGATCATCGCATATTCGCCGCTCACCTGATAGGCGAACACCGGCACCTTGAAGCGTTCCTTCACCCTGCGCACGATGTCGAGATAAGGCATGCCCGGTTTGACCATGACCATGTCGGCGCCCTCGGCGATGTCCATGGCGACCTCCTTCAGGGCCTCGTCGCTGTTGGCGTAGTCCATCTGATAGGTCTTCTTGTCGCCGGTCAGCATCTTCGCCGATCCGACCGCGTCGCGGTACGGGCCGTAGAAGGCCGAGGCGAACTTGGCCGCGTAGGACAGGATCAGGGTGTCGTGGAAGCTGTTGGCCTCCAGCGCCTCGCGGATGGCCTGGACCCGGCCGTCCATCATGTCGGAGGGAGCGACGACGTCAGCGCCTGCGTGGGCCTGGATGAAGGCCTGTTCGGCGAGGCGATCGAGCGAGGCGTCGTTGACGATCCGGCCGTCCTCCACGACGCCGTCGTGGCCGTGGTCGGTGTAGCAGTCCAGCGCCACGTCGCACATGACGCCGATTTCGGGCGCCGCGTCCTTGATGGCCTTGATGCACTCGGGGATCAGACCGTCCGGGTCGGTCGCGCCGGTGCCGACGGCGTCCTTGGTGGCCGCGTCGACATTGGGGAACAGGGCGACCATGGGGATGCCGAGGTCGCGGGCCTCGACGGCGGCCTGCGCGGCCGCTTTCGGCGACAGGCGGAAGACGCCGGGCATCGACGGGACCGGGACGCGGTCCTCGGCGCCGTCGTGGACGATCAGGGGCCAGATCAGGTCGGAGGGCGTCAGGGTGGTTTCGGCCACCAGACGACGCACCCACGGCTGGCTGCGCAGGCGGCGCGGACGGGCGAGCGGGAAGGGTGCGGGCGCAAAGGGGAGGGTCATGGGCCGTGCCAATACATTCCTTCTCCCGTCGCGAGAAGGATGCGGCTAGAAGCCAAAGAAAACGACCGTTCGGGAGCCCCCATGGATTTCGCCCTCACCGAGGACCAGCGCGCCATTCAGGACGCCGCGCGCGCCTTTGCGGATGCTGAGCTGGCGCCCAACGCGGCCGAGTGGGACGAGACCAAACACTTCCCGGTCGACGTGATGCGCCGTGCGGCCGAGACCGGTTTCGCGGCCATCTACGCCGACGGGGAACACGGCGGCATGGCGCTCGGTCGCGTCGAGGCGGCGGTCATCTTCGAGGAGCTGGCGCGGGGAGACGTTTCGACCGCGGCCTTCATCTCGATCCACAACATGGCGACCTGGATGATCGACCGGTTCGGGTCGCAGGCGGTCAAGGACAAGGCGCGGCAGCTGGGATTCGATCTCTGCGGCATC
>CAMLNY010000283.1 GCA_946481405.1 uncultured Brevundimonas sp.
TGCTCGGCCAGCAATTTCTTGGTGATCGGCTGGTCGCTGTGCCGCGCACGCTGCAGCATCAGCTGCATGTACATCAGGATATTGTCGCCGTCGGACGACTTGGTCAGCCGATCCGCCTCGCCCCAGAAATCGCCGATCCCCATCCCTACCGAGGGGATGAAGGTCACCTCCTGCATGTTCCCCCGCGCCAGGGTGCCGTCGAAGTCGTAGATGAGGGCGGTTTTCAGCAGTTCGGCCATGCTGGCCTCCTGGGAATAGAGCTTGGGTCGTAGGGCTTAGGGAGTCACGGGGAGCCGCTCAAGCCGTCGTCTCCTTCTAGGCCCTAAGACCTGCTCACCAAGCCCTAACCCAGCGCCAGTTCCGGCGCTGCCGCGTCGCTGTCCGCCTCCAGCGGCAGATGCAGGATGAAGGCCGCGCCCTTGCCGGGCTCGCTTTCCACCTCGGCCCAGCCGCCGTGCAGCTCGACCAGCGCCTTGACCAGCGCCAGACCCACGCCCGGGCCGCCGCGCTCGCGCTTCACGAACCGGTCGAAGACGTGCGCCTGCAGATGATAGGGGATGCCCCGCCCCGTATCCTCGACGCGAATGCGCAGTTCCGACGCGTTGGCCTCGGCCCGAAGCGACACCGATCCGCCCTCCGACACCGACCGCCCGGCATTGTCCAGCAGGTGATCGACCGCCTGGGCCAGACGCCGCGCATCGGCGCGGATGGCCGGCAGGTTGGCCGCCGCCACCGCCTTCAGCTTGGCGCCCCGGCCCTCGATCCGGGGCCGGTGCTTCTCGACCGCCGCCGAGAACAGGTCGCGCACCCGGACGTCGCCAAGCGACAGCTCCATCTCGCCCGCATCGATCTGCGCCATGTCCAGAACGTCGTCGATCGACCCGGTCAGCTGGGAGGCCGCCACCCGGATCGCCCCGGCGTGCTGGCGGCTGCGCTCGGGCAGGTCGGACATGGATTCCAGCAGTTCGGAATAGCCGACGATGGTCGTCAGCGGCGTACGCAGCTCATAGCTGACCGAGCCCACGAACTCCCGCTTCAGGGCCTGGCTTTCCTTCAGGGCCGCCTCGCGCTGGGCGAGAGCATGTTCCAGCTCGCGCCGCGCCGTCACGTCGGAGAAGGCGACCAGCGTCGCCCCGTCAGGCAGCGGCCGGGTCTGCCAGGACGCGATCCGGCCATCCGCCGTCCGCCCCTCGCCCGAGATCGGCACCCGGCTTTCGGGATCGGGATCGGCCACCCGCGCCTTCAGCCCCAGCCACAGGGCCGCGTCCGGCAGGGCCGCCTTGCACAGTTCTGCGACGGCGTCGAAGTCGCCCGCCTCCTCCAGCCGCTCGGCCGACAGGTTCCAGAACCGCTCGAACGCCTCGTTATGCAGCCTCAGCCGCCCGTCAGAGCCGAACACCGCCACCGCGTCGTTCAGCTTGTCCAGCGTCGCCGTCTGCACCTGAAGCTGTGCGTTGAACCGGCTCCTCAGGTTCAGCTCGCCCGTGATGTCCGAGAACAGCAGCAGCACCCCGCCCAGCGGATGCGGCTGGCGTACGACCCTCAGGGTCCGCCCGTCCGGCAGGGACCAGCTGTCGTCCGGCGCGGCCTCCGCGGCGCCGTAGAACTCCAGCTCGTTCGCCTTCCAGCCCGCATAATCGATCACCTCGGGCAGCATCCGGCGCTGGCGCAGCCGGTCCAGCAGCTCGGCATGGGTCGGCCGCTCGTTCAGCCAGGCCGGATCGAGGTTGAACAGGATCTGGAAGGCCGTGTTGTGGAAGGCCAGCTTCTTGGACGGACCGAAGATGGCGACCGCGTCGGCCAGATGGTTCAGCGTCTCGTCGTGGGCCGTGACGTGGCGACGCAGGGTGTCGCGCGTCTCCTCCGCCTCGGTCATGTCGATGGCGAAGACCAGCACCGGCCCGCCGATCCCGCTCATGCCGCCGGAGACGAGGGGCTCGGCCAGGATCTTCCAAGCGCGGCGACGGCCGTCGGCGCCGGCGGTCCAGCGGAACCCTTCCTGACGCGTCCCGACCCGGCCGGCCTCGGCCGCCAGCTGGTCGGCGCCCCGGTCGAAGCTGGCCTGGGCCTCGCGCGCGGCCTCGACCGAGGGCATCTTCACCTCGGCCAGCCAGGCCCGGTTGGCCCAGACCAGACGGCCGTCATGATCGACCACCCAGGTCGGCGCCGGGGAGGCGTCGGCGATCAGCCCGGCGCCGAAGCCGTGATCTCCCTCGGCCGTCGCCGCGCTGGCGGCCCGAACGATGGGCGAAATCCTCAGCCAGGCCGTGCCGTTGACCGGCGCGCCCTCGATCTTCCAGTCCTCGCCGTCGCGCGCCTCGAACGGCGTGCCGTCGTTCATGAGGGCGTCGATCGCCTCGGGCAGGCCCGTGTGCAGGGCCTCGGCCAAAGCCGCCCCCGGCGTCCCCTGAACGTCCTTGGCGAAGGCGATCCGCACCGCCTCGATGCTCTCGGGCCGCCCCAGCAGCACGGGCGGCTCGCCCGGCGTCAGGCCGATGCGGACGTCGTCGAAGGCGCTCAGCGCCCCGTCGTGCCGGGCGCGGTCGATGGCCCCCGCCGACCGTTCCCGCTCAATCATGGATTCGCGCAGGGACACGGCGCGGCGAAGACGCCACGCCCAGACGCTGATCGACAGGGCCAGCCCCGCCGCTCCCGCCGCCGCCGCAAAGGCGATATCGGCCTCCGCCATACCCGTTCACCCGCTGGATCGAATCGGGACCATAGCCGATGTCGCGGCGCTCGCGAACGCAGGGTTAATACGGTCTGCGACGGTGAGTCCCCGGGGTCACGGTGGCGCGGATCGCTTGGGTCGCCTAACTCCCGTCCCATGACCTGGAACGACCAGACCGCCCCCTCCCTGGACGACTTCGCCCGTCTGGCGCGGAAGGCGTTCGATGAACTGCCCGAGCCTTTCAGAAGCGCGGCCGGCGACGTCGTCATCCGCGTCGACGACTTCGCCGACGCCGAAACGCTGGCCTCGGTCGATCTGGAAGACCCGTTCGAGCTGACCGGCCTCTATCACGGCTTCCACATCGGCGAGCGCGACGGCTTCGGCCCCGCCGCCGAGCCCAGCCGCGTCTTCCTCTACCGCCGCCCCATCCTCGACGAATGGTGCCTGGACGACGACGACATCGACGGGATCGAGGCCGAGGACTGATAGATCGCGGGGACTACGCCGCCTTCTTCTTGGCCGGAGCCTTCTTTGCGGCCGGCTTCTTCGCGGCAGCCTTCTTCGCCGGAGCCTTGGACCCCGCCGATCCCTTCAGGCTGTTCCTCAGCGCCGCCATCAGGTCCACGACATTGGTGTCGTCCGGCTCGGGCGCCTCGGGGCCGGCGCTCGGCTCGGGCGGCGTCTGGGGCAAGGGCTTCCTGCAGGGCACGCAGAGCCAGCTGAGCTTCCTGCCGGAGAAGCAGACCGACTTCGTGTTCACCATGCTGGC
>CAMLNY010000284.1 GCA_946481405.1 uncultured Brevundimonas sp.
CTCTCCGGGGCCCGGGGCGTCGAGGGTGACGGTCTCGACGCTCAGCGGCCGGCTGTCGGCATAGGGGCGGGCGGCGCCCATGGCCGAGAGGACGGCGGCCCGGGTGGTCGTGGTGGTCATCGTCGGCCTCGTTGCGAAACGCGCGGATGACCTTCGATAGGCGCTTGACGCGACGGAGGCCAAGCCCGAGCGTCTCTGTCAGGGAGACGGACCGGCGATCAGGCCGGCGAGACAGGGACGGAAAACGGATGCCGAAACAGGATCTGGGCGCACTGGCCAAACGCGACACCTACAAGGCCTATCACATGGTCTCCACGCGGTGGGCGGACAACGACCAGTACGGCCACATCAACAACGCCAAATTCTACGAGTTCGTGGATTCGGCGGTGAACGCGCACCTGATCATCGCCGGGGCCCTGAAGGACTCGATCGGTCTGGTGGTCGACTCGGGGTGCCAGTACACCTCGTCCCTGGCCTTCCCCGATGTGATCGAGGTCGGGATCAAGGTCGACCATGTCGGGACGTCGAGCGTAAAATACGGCTTCGCCGTCTTCCGCCGGGGTGTGGAGCATCCGGCGGCCGTCGGCCATTTCGTGCACGTCTATGTGGACGCGGAGACCCGCCGGCCCAAGCCGCTGACGCCGACGCTGAGGGGCGTGGTCGAGAACCTGAAGGCGGGCTGAACCCGCCTTTACGGCGCGAGGATATCGACGGTACAACAGATCACCGGGCCTGAACGCGGGCGCCCGGAGACAGGCGACCTCCGCCCAAGACCCGCTCCCGTCCGTCTGGCCGACGGCAAGGAGCGCCCATGTCTGTAACCTCCCCGATTTCGACGCCCGAAGCGGAGGCGCGGCCGCCGCGCCTGACCCTGACCGCCCTGTTCGTGAAATTCCTCGGCTTCGGCCTTTTGGCCTTCGGCGGGCCGGTGGCGCAGATCGCCATGCTGAAGCGCGAACTGGTCGAGCGAGAGGGCTGGATTTCCGTTCCGGCTTTCAATCGCCTGCTGGCCGTCATGCAGGTTCTCCCGGGACCCGAGGCGCATGAGTTGTGCGTCCATCTGGGGATGCGGGCGCGGGGTCGCGCGGGCGGACTTCTGGCCGGGCTCGGCTTCATGCTGCCGGGGTTCGTGCTGATGATGGCCCTGGCCTGGCTCTATTTCCGCATCGATTTCGATCAGGGATGGGTAGCCGCCGCCCTGTTCGGGGTTCAGGCCGGGGTCGTGGCCCTGATCGTGCGGGCGGTCGAGAAGATCGGCCGGCATGCACTGGGCGACCGGTCGCTCTGGACCATCGCCGGGGCCTCGGCTCTTGCGACGGCGGCCGGGGTTCCGTTCTGGATCGCCCTGCCTGCGGCCGGCGGGGCGTACTGGGCCTGTCGTACGGGACGACCGGCGCTGACAGGGGGCATTGTCATCGCCGCCGTCGTCGTGGCGGTGGTTCAGGTTCAAACCGGCGCCGGAGCCGCGGCGCCGGCCTTCAGCAGCGCGGCGCCGGACCGGCCGGGCGACGTCGCGGCGCTGGCCCTGTTCCTGACGGGACTGAAGGCGGGACTGCTGACCTTCGGCGGCGCCTACACCGCCATCCCCTTCCTGAGGACGGACATGGTCGGGCGGGGCTGGATCGGGGACGGCGCCTTTCTGGACGGGCTGGCTCTGTCGGGCGTGCTGCCGGCGCCGCTGATCATCTTCGCGACCTTCGTCGGCTACGTCGCGGGCGGCCCGTTGGGGGCGCTCGGGATCACGGCGGGCATCTTCCTGCCGGCCTTCGCCTTCTCGCTCGTCTTCTACGACCGGCTGGAGGCGGTGGTGGACCATCCCGCCCTGCGGGAACTGCTGGAAGGTGTCGCGGCAGGGGTGGTCGGGCTCATCGCCGTGACCGCGGCGCAGCTGGCGTGGGGACTGGCCACGACGTCGGGCAAACCACTCGTCGCGGCGGCGATCTTCGTCGTGGCCCTGGCGGTGTTCTTCCGCTGGAAGAGCCCGTTCGCCGCGCCGGTCGTTCTGGCGGCCGCCGGACTGGCGGGCGTGATCGCCCGCTAGGCGTCAGTCCTCGTCCATATAGCCCATGAGGGCGAGCGCCCCGACGGCGGTGAGGACGCCCAGGGCGAAGGCGGCGACGATGGAGCCGGTGGCGACGGCGGTGGACACCGTCACGGGGCGGGCTTCGTACCATTCGACGATGTCCGCCTCGTCGAGGTCGTCCTCGAGATAGGCGTCGGCGTCGTGCAGGGGGTTGTCTGACATGGTCAAGCTCCGGTCGGTCGCTGGCTAAAATCCCCGGCGAGGCGGCCGGTTCCGGCGACGGAATGGCGCGCCTCCGTGACAGGGGCGCGACCATGGGCTAGAGGCCCCGAACCCACGCACGGAACGCGCTCAAGCAGCGAGACGCCGTGCGTCGAGCGATAGCGCACTTCAAGAGACAAAAATGGCCGGCCATTCCAAGTTCAAGAACATCATGCACCGCAAGGGGCGCGCCGACGCCCAGCGTTCGAAGCTGTTCTCCAAGCTGTCCCGCGACATCACGGTCGCGGCCAAGTCGGGCCTGCCCGATCCGGCGATGAACCCGCGCCTTCGTCTGGCCGTGAACAACGCCAAGGCCGAAAGCCTGCCCAAGGACGTGATCCAGCGCGCGATCAACAAGGCGTCGGCCGGCGACGTCGATACGATGGAGGAGATCCGCTACGAGGGGCGCGGCCCCGGCGGCGTCGGCATCATCGTCGAGGCCCTGACCGACAACCGCAACCGCGCAGGGTCGAACATCCGCGCCGCCTTCACCAAGAACGGCGGGGCGCTGGGCGAAATGAACTCGGTCGCCTTCATGTGGGACCGGGTCGGCAAGATCACCTACGCCGCCGAGGCGGGCACCGAGGACGCCGTGATGGAGGCCGCCATCGAGGCGGGCGCCCAGGACGTCGAGAGCGATCTGGTGAAGCCGGACATCTATGAGGACGCGCCCGGCCACACGATCTGGACCGCCTTCGAGGACCTGAACGACGTGGCCGAGGCCATGTCGAAGGTGCTGGGCGACCCGAAGTCGACGGCCATCGTCTGGAAGCCCCAGAGCGAGGTCCAGGTCTCCGGCGACACGGTCGGCACCCTGATGAAGCTGCTGGACGCGCTGGACGCCGAGGACGACGTCTCGATGGTCTATTCGAACGAGGACATCTCGGACGAGGACATGGCGAAGTTCGCCGGCTGAGGCATGGAGGGGCCGGGAGAGATCACGACCGGCCCGTCGAAACGCCGTCGCGGCGGCGGGGCGGGGCGACGCAAAGCGCGTGAATACGACGGCGCACCTCCGCCAGCTCCACGCAGGTTTCATCGAGAAGGCCCGCGCCGAAAACGAGGCGCTCCGCCAACAGGTCGAGGTCATGCGGCAGGACCCGCGCGCCAAGGAGGCTGCCGCGCAGGCCATCGAGTCG
>CAMLNY010000285.1 GCA_946481405.1 uncultured Brevundimonas sp.
ATATAGGGGTCGGCCGGATGAATTCCAAGTTGACGCTCGGTTGATCTGGACCGCGACCTTTGCTGCGGTGCACGGTGGTTCGCAGGGGGATCGACCATGGACGCGGACGGCAGGCTGGAGATCGCGGCGGGGTTCGCCACCGCGCTGGGGCCGCGCAAGGACAATCAGGATTTCGGCGCCGTGCATCTGGGCACGCCGTCGGAACAGGCCCTGCACGGCATGATCGCCATCGTCGCCGACGGCGTCTCCGGGTCGAAGGCCGGGCGCGTGGCCTCCGAGCTGGCCGGGCGGACCTTCATCGACGGCTATCTGGACCAGAGCCCGCTCAAGGGTGTGGCGGCGGCCGGGGTGGCGGCCCTGACCGGCTATAACCGCTGGCTCCACGCCAAGGGACGGTCGGACCCGGAGATGGCGGGGGCGGCGACGACCTTCACGGCGCTGGTGATGCGGGGCCGCGAGGCGACGGCCCTCCATGTCGGCGACAGCCGGGCCTGGCATTTTCGCGACGGCGTCCTGAGCCAGCTGACAGAGGACCATGTGCTGGCCCAGCCGGGGCTGAGCCACGTCCTCTACCGCGCCATCGGCATCGAGCCGGACCTGAGGCTGGACGTGCGGGCGGTGACCCTCAAGGCGCATGACCGGCTGCTGCTGACCACGGACGGCGTCCATGGCGCGGTGTCGCTTGAGGACCTGACGCGACTGATGGGCCGCCGCGCCTCTCCGGAGGCCGACGCCCAGGCCATCGTCGACAAGGCGGGCGAGGAGGAGACCCGCGACAACGCCACCGCCATCGTCATCGATGTCATCCGCATCGGCGCACTGGATCAGGACGCCATCGGCGCCGAGGCCGCCGGCCTCGCAATCCCGCCGCCGCCCAGGGTCGGCGACAACATCGATCGCTTCCGGCTGGAGCGGCTGCTGTCGGACGGCAAATACACCCGCGTCTTCGTGGCGAGGGACGAGGACGACGGCGCGTCGGTGGTGCTGAAATTCCCCAAGCCCGCGCTTCTTTCCGAGAGCGGCGCCCGCGGCGCCTTTCTGCGCGAAAGCTTCATCGGCCGGCGCATCGACAGTCCGTTTGTCGGCAAGACCCTGACACTGGAGGCGGGACGTCAGAGCCGTCTCTACATCGCCCAGCCCCTCTATGTCGGCCGGACCCTCCACGCGCGGCTGGCTGAGGCGCCGCTGGACATTCCGGAGGGCGTCGACGTCTCGATCCGTCTGGCCAGGGCGGTCGCCGCCTTGCACCGGCAGGGCATCGCCCACCGCGATATCAAGCCGGACAACGTCATCCTCGAGAGCGACGCCGGGCTGAAGCTGATAGATCTCGGCGTCGCGCGCCTGCCCCGGATCGAGGAGTTCGCCGAGGCCGAGGCCCCCGGCACGATCGGCTATAAGGCGCCGGAGATGTTCGCCGACAACAAGGGCGACGCCCTGACCGACCAGTATGCGCTGGGTGTGACCCTGTATCGCATCTTCACCGGCGACTACCCCAGCGGTCAGGAAGAGGACTTTAATCGCATGCGGTTCGAGAAGCCGACGCGCCCCTCGAAACACCGCCCGGACATGCCCGCCTGGCTGGAAGCCGCCATCCTGCGGGCGATTGCGGTCGAGCCGACGGACCGGTTCGAGTCCGTCGAGGAACTGATCCATGTGCTGGAGAGCGGCAGCGCCGTCGCCGCGCCGCCGCGTCGCGAACTGTCGCTCATGGAACGCGAGCCCGTACGCTTCTGGCGTCTTTGATGTTTGGATGACCGGAGATACCGCAACCGATCTGATCGACAGGATCTATGAATGCTCTGTGGCGCCGGAGCTCTGGCCGTTGGTGCTGGACGATCTGGCGGGGGTGGCCGAAGCGCGGGGCGGTCTGGTGTTTGCGGCGCGGAAATCGGTGTGCTGGACGGCCTCGGACCCGGTCGTCGACCTGTTCGAGGAATATTTCCGCGACGGCTGGTTCGGACGGTGCAGCCGGCGCGTGTGTTCGGCCGCGGCCGTCGGCAGGCCGACCTTCTTCGTCGAGGAAGACTTCTGGACGCCCGAGCAACTGGCCGACGATCCCATGTATCGTGACCTGTTCCGCCCGCACGGCGTCGGCTGGTCGACCTGGACCGGCATGCGCCTGCCGACGGGAGACGAGATCGTCGTCAGCCTGGAGCGGCCGTTCGATCGCGGCCCGATCGAGCGCGAACTGGTCGACCGGCTAAACATCATCCGCCCCCATCTGGTGCGTGCGGCCCTGGTCTCCGCCCGGCTGGGCCTGCAACGGGTCAAGGGCGCGACCGAGGCTCTTGCCGCGCTCGGCCTGCCGGCCCTCCTGATCGACGAAACGGGCCGGGTGATGGAGGCCAGTCCGATGGCCGACACCCTCAGCGATCTGATCCGCACCGGGCGCGACGATCGTCTGGTGCTGGGCGATCCCAGGGCGGCCGCGCGCCTGTCGGAGGCGCTGTCTGCCATGGCGACGACGGCCGGGGAGGGCGCCGCCACCTTCTCCGTCCGCGACGAGACCGGACGGCCGGGCGCGGTCCTGCACATGATGCCGCTCCGTCGATCGGCCTACGACATCCTCGGCCAGAGCTTCGCTCTTCTGGTCTTCACCCCCGTCAATGCGGATCGCGGTCCGCCGCCGGAACTGATCCAGTCCCTGTTCGGCCTGACGGCCGCCGAGGCCCGGATCGCCCGGGGCGTGTCGATGGGCCGGACCCTCGAAGACCTTGCCGGCGAGGGCGGGGTTGCCATGACCACGGTCCGCTCCCAGCTGCGTCGCGTACTGGAGAAGACGGGTTGCGGCCGGCAGGCCGAACTGGCGGCCGTGCTGGCGCGACTGCCGGCCGGAGGGCGCGGTTGAGCTAAGGTTGACGTCTATGAGCGACAATTGTAGCGTCTGCACGACAAATGCGGAGCCGTCATGTCGCGAGTACCGGATACGACCCCCACGGACGCCGAACTCGAGGTCCTGAAATGCTTCTGGCGCGACGGCGATCTGTCATCGCGAGAGGTGCACGACCGGATCGCAGGTCAGCTCGACTGGACCCCCTCGACCACGCGCACGATGCTGGAGCGGATGCGGGCCAAGGCCCTGCTGTCACGCCGCGATGTGCACGGCGTCGCCGTCTATTCGCAGGTTCGGCCCAAGGTCGAGGTGCTGAACCTGTTGATGCGGCGCTTTTCGGCTTTGCTGGACATGGACGGCGCCCTGCCGGCCGCGGCCTTCTCCGGCAGCCAGCTTCTGAGCGACAGCGACGTCGCCGAGCTGGAGACTCTGCTGAACAGGAACGAGGCCGGCGATGACGACGCCTGAGCTGCTGGCCCTGTCGCTGGGCCTGTCCGTCGTCGTCGCGATCTCGGCCTACGTCGGTGTGCGTCTGTTCGAGCGCGGTGTCGCCGACCCCGCGCTCCGCGAACGGGCGT
>CAMLNY010000286.1 GCA_946481405.1 uncultured Brevundimonas sp.
GGATGTTGTAGCGGTCGGCGTCGGTGACGACGAACTCGGCCTTCACGGTCTCGTCCTGCGGCGGGATCAGGGCCGCCATCCAGTATTTGTCGGTGATGCCCAGCCAGCCGCCCGTCGACTCGAACTCCTCGCGCGGCTTCTTGGCCCAGTCGCCGTACTTCAGCTGGGTCGTGGCGTAGCCGTCGCCCTTGGAGAAGGTGCCGATGGCGCCCTCGTGCAGGATCTGGGTCTTGCCGAGGTGGGCCGGCACGCCCTGACGCTCGATGCGGCCATAGGGAGCGATGGTGATCGCCTGGGTCCCCAGGTTGGCGACCGTGTCGGTGACGGTGAACATATACTGGTCGTCGATGGCGACGACGCGGGTGAAGCGCAGACCCTGTCCGTTGTCCCAGGTCAGGGTGACCGGAGTGGTCGGGGTCAGGTTCGAGCCCGAGGTCAGGCGCCAGACGGTGTTGGGGCCGGGAACGCCGCCGGGGATGTTGGGGCCGGTCCAGCCGAACTGGGCGAAATAGGCGTGTTCCATACCCTGCGGGCGGAACAGCTCCACCGGCGGGGCGTCGGCGTCCAGGGTCTCGCGGTAGCGGATCAGGAACAGGTCGTCGATGCGGCCGCCCTGCAGCGACAGCGACCCCTGCAGCGTCGGGGTGCGCACCGGCACGCGGGCGACGGCCCCCATGGCCTGGGTCCGGTCGGTGACGAAGATCGCGCCCGATTGCGCCGGCGCGGTTCCGGGAACCTGTCCGGCGGCGTCGGGCGAGGCGGGAGCGGCGGCCGCGGCGGCTTCCTGGGCGGCCTTCCGGCGCTCCATCTGCGGGCCCATGACGAAGACCTGGTACAGGATCAGGATCGCCGCCGTGGCCACGGCGAAGATCACCATATTCCGCGTGTTCTCGTTCTTCATTCGGGTCAGCGGTCCTGAGCGGGCGTACTGGGGGAAAGGGGGGCCGTACGGGCGGATAGAGGGCCGTCGGCGGGGGTCGCGAGCCTTGTAAGGGCCGATTTCACATCGTCAAGCAAACGGTCCCACGGCCGGTCGGCCGTGCCCTGCCGGGCGATGAACACATAGTCGCTGCCGGGCACGCCGTATTGGGCGACCATGGCCCGCGCGGCCTCGCGCAGGCGACGTTTGCAGCGGTTGCGGACGACGGCCCCGCCGACCTTGCGGGTGGCGGTGAAGCCGATGCGCATCGTCGCATCCCCGTCGGCGCGATCCAGACGCTGGACCACCACGGCGCCGCGAGCCTGGGAAACGCCTTTCGCGGCCGCCAGAAACTGGGGCCGCGACGTCAGGCGATGGATTGTGCAGGCAATCGTCATCGATCCCCTCCCGCAGGCGGGGAACAGGCCGCTTAGGCGGTGAGCTTCTTGCGGCCCTTGGCGCGACGACGCGCGACGATCTTCTGACCGTTCTTGGTGGCCATCCGCGAACGGAAGCCGTGACGGCGCTTGCGCACGAGTCGCGACGGCTGATAGGTCCGCTTCACGGTCGGCTCCAGGGTAAAAGGGTTGCGCTGGGGACGAACGTGTCCCCTGCGGGAAGGGCGGGCGTATAAGGGGCGAGGCTTCGGCTGTCAACGCCGGAGGGCGTCTTCGGCAGCCGGTTGGCGTCGGAGCGCGTTGGGAAAACTATGGATCGCGTCAAACGGTTTCTGCCCCTGCTCGTCCTGGCCTGCGTGATCGCGCTGATCTTCGGCATGGGCTGGAACCGCTATCTGTCGCTGGACACCCTGCGTCTTCACGGCGCCGAGCTGCGCGCCTTCACCGCCGAGAACTATGTGCTGGCCCTTCTGACCCTGATGGCGATCTTCGCCATCGCCACGGCCAGCGTGGTGCCGGGCGTCTTCTTCGTCACCATCACGGCCGGCTATCTGTTCGGCCCGTGGGTCGGGGGCGTCTCCACCTCCATCGCGGCCACGATCGGCGCCCTGATCGTCTATGCGGTCGCCCGTTCCGCACTAGGCACGGACCTCCGACGCAAGGCCGAGCGCGACGAGGGAATGCTGAAGAAGGTCTGCGCCGCCATCGACAAGGACACCTTCTGGTATGTGCTGGCCTCGCGTCTGGCGGTGGTCGTGCCCTTCCACATGATCAATATCGCGGCGGGCGTCATGTCGGTGCGGCTCGCGCCCTATACGATCGCGACGGTGATCGGCCTCCTGCCCGCCCACATCATCTATTGCTGGATCGGGGCCCGGCTGAACCAGTTGCTGGCCGACAATCCGAACCCCGACATCCAGGCCCTGTTCGCCCAGTTCTGGGTGTTCGTGCTGGCCGTCGTCCTGCCGCTGGTGCTGAAGTCGATCCAGAAACATCTGCCGGGAGCCGCGACGACGTGAGCGGTCCGGGGGATCTCTTCGCGCGCCTGAAGCTGCCGCCCGACTGGCGCGAGCGGCTGACGCCCCATGCCCCGGACGGGCTGTCATCGCGGCTCCTCTTGCTGACCGTGGTCTTCACCCTGGCGGTTCAGGCCCTGATCCTCGGTCCCAACGCCGCTAGCTTCCACGAGCGCTGGCTGCTGGACCGGCTGCAGTCGGCGGAGCTGGCCTCGGTGGGCGTCGAGGCCCTGCCCTACAGCGCCGTCGACGACGACACGGCCGAGCAACTGCTGCGGATCGGCGGCGTGTCCGCGGTGGCCATCAGCGATCAGGGCGTCATGCGCCAGCTGCTCCAGGCGCCGAACCTCGCCCGCGCGCCCGACTTCATAGACCTGAGGCGGCGCAGCTTCGGCGCGCGGCTGCTGGATCCGGTGCGGACGCTCTTCGGTCCTCCCGACCGTTCGATCCGGGCCCGCGCCGCTCCGCGCTATCGCTCCGGCGACTTCATCGACGTGGTGGCCCCGGCCCAGCCGCTGAAGATCGAACTGCGGGCCTTCCTGCTGAACAGCCTTCTGGTGTCGATCCTGATCTCGGTGGTCGCGGGCGGCCTGCTCTACGCCGGTCTGGCCTTCCTGGTGCTGCAGCCCCTGCGCCGCGTGACCCGCTCCATCGAAGGCTTCGCCGCTGACCCCCAGACCGTCGCTCCGACCCCTTCGGACCGCCACGACGAGATCGGCCGGGTCGAGCGCGAACTGGCCGTCATGCAGGAGGAGGTGCGTCAGGCCCTGCGCTCCCGCTCCCGCCTCGTGGCGCTGGGCGAGGCGGTGGCCAAGATCAACCACGACCTCAGGAACATGCTGACCTCGGCCCAGATCGCGTCCGAGCGCCTGGCCGATTCCGCCGACCCCCAGGTGGCCAAGGCCCTGCCGCGTCTGGAACGGGCGCTGGGCCGGGCGGCCGCCCTGACCCGAAACGTGCTCGACTACGGCAAGTCCGAGGAACCGGCGCCGGTGCCGGCCCGGGTGGTTCTGGCCGCGGCCGTCACTTCGGCCGCCGAGGACGCGGGGCTGGAGGGTCATGGCGTGCG
>CAMLNY010000287.1 GCA_946481405.1 uncultured Brevundimonas sp.
CAGGCCTTCATCAGGAAGGCCGCCGAGATGCTGAAGAAGGGCGGGGTGCTGTGGCTCGTGGCCAACCGGCACCTGCCCTATGAGGCCGAGCTGAAGGAGGCGTTCAAGCGGGTGACGCCGATCAGCGACGGCGGCGGGTACAAGCTGTTCGAGGCGGTGAAGTGAAGACGCCGACCGCCCGTGTCGACAAGCTTCTGGGTTCGCTGGGCTATGGTTCGCGCAACGAGATCGCGCGGCTGGGCAAGGTCGGGGGGATCGTGCTGGACGGTGTCGATCTGACCGATGTCTCGAAGCGGATCGCGGTGACGCCGGACCTGCCGTCGCGAATGGAGATCGACGGGCGGCCGCTGGACCCGCCGCAGGGGCTGGTGCTCATCCTGAACAAGCCGCTGGGCATGACCTGTTCGCACAAGGAGGACGGGGCGCTGGTCTATGACGTCCTGCCGGACCGGTGGCGTCGGCGCGATCCGGCCATCTCGACCATCGGGCGGCTGGACAAGGAAACGTCCGGGCTGCTGCTTTTGACCGACGACGGGGACCTGCTGCACCGGGTGATTTCGCCCAAGCGCCATGTGGCCAAGGTCTATCGCGCTACGCTCGCCCGCCCGCTGGTCGGGACGGAGGCGGCCCTGTTCCAGGCGGGCGGACTGGTGCTGGAGGGAGAGGACAAGCCGCTTCAGCCCGCGTCTCTGGAAGTCCTCTCGCCCACCGAGGCGCGGCTGACGGTGACCGAGGGGCGGTATCACATGGTGCGCCGGATGTTCGCCGCCGTGGGCAATCACGTGGAGGCGCTGCACCGCGAGCGGGTCGGCGGGCTGGCCCTGCCCGACGATCTGGCGCCGGGCGAATGGCGACCGGCGACGGTCACCGAGGTCGAGGCGATCTTCCAGTGACCCGCGCCAAGATCTGCGGCCTGACGACGGCGGAGACGATCGATGTCGCGCTGGATCATGGCGCGGCCTTTGTCGGGGCTGTGATGTTCCCGAAGAGCCCGCGTCATATCGAACCTGAAGCAGCGGGGCCGCTGTTCGAACGGGCGCGGGGACGGGCGGGGATTGTGGCGGTCACGGTCGATGCCGACGACGATCTGTTGAGCCGGATCGGCGAACATTTGAAGCCGGACTTCGTGCAACTGCATGGGCGCGAGACGATCGAACGGGCGGCCGAGGTGCGCAGGCTGACGGGGGCGCGGATCATCAAGGTGCTGTCGGTAAGGACGCCGGGCGATCTTGAGGCGGCGACCGGGTGGGAGAACCACGCCGACCATCTGATGTTCGATGCGAAACCGGCGGAGGGATCGATCCTGCCCGGCGGGGTCGGGGCCTCGTTCGACTGGTCGATGCTGGCCGGGCGGTCCTTCCGCAAGCCGTGGTTCCTCGCCGGAGGCCTGACGCCGGTGAACGCGGCCGAGGCGGTGCGGATTTCAGGGGCTCCCCTGCTGGACGTGTCCTCTGGCGTCGAAAGCCGCCCCGGTGTTAAGGACCCCGCCTTGATCGCGGCCTTCCTGGAGGCCGTGGCCTGATCCTCCCGACCGGCCGCATTTCCGGCCCACGCCTGCGCGAAAGCTCCCCGTCGTGAACGCCATCCTCCCCAACGAATATTCCATGCCGGACGCGGAGGGCCGTTTCGGTCCCTTTGGCGGGCGGTTCGTGGCCGAGACCCTGATGCCGCTCGTGCTTGAGCTGAACCAGGCCTACGAGGCGGCCAAGGCGGACCCGAGCTTCCAGGCCGAGCTGGACGACTTCCTGACCCACTATGTCGGCCGGCCGAGCCCGCTCTATTTCGCCGAGCGCCTGACCGAGCATCACGGCGGGGCGAACATCTGGTTCAAGCGCGACGAGCTGAACCACACGGGCGCGCACAAGATCAACAACTGCATGGGCCAGATCCTGCTGGCCATGCGGATGGGCAAGAAGCGGATCATCGCCGAGACCGGCGCGGGTCAGCATGGCGTGGCGACGGCGACCGTCTGCGCCCGCTTCGGCCTGCAGTGCGTCGTCTACATGGGAGCGACCGACGTCGAGCGGCAGATGCCGAACGTCTTCCGCATGAAGCTGCTGGGCGCGGAGGTGCGTCCCGTGACGAGCGGCGCGGCGACGCTGAAGGACGCGATGAACGAGGCGCTGCGCGACTGGGTCACCAATGTCGCCGACACCTACTACCTGATCGGCACGGCGGCGGGGCCGCACCCTTATCCGGCCATGGTGCGCGACTTCCAGGCCGTGATCGGGCGCGAGGCGCGGGTCCAGATGCTGGCCCGCAAGGCAAAGCTCCCGGACGCGGTGGTCGCGGCGATCGGCGGCGGTTCGAACGCCATCGGCCTGTTCCATCCGTTCATCGACGACGCCGGCGTGCGCCTGATCGGGATCGAGGCGGCGGGGCGCGGACTGGACGGTCCGGACCATGCGGCGTCGCTGCAGGGCGGCCGGCCGGGCGTGCTGCACGGCAACCGCACCTACTTGCTTCAGGACGAGGACGGCCAGATTCTGGAAGGGCACTCGATCTCGGCGGGTCTGGATTATCCGGGCATCGGACCGGAGCACGCCTGGCTCAAGGATATCGGCCGGGCCGAGTATCGGGCGGCGACGGACGCCGAGGCGCTGGAGGCGTTCCAGCTGTGCTCGAAGCTGGAGGGGATCATTCCGGCGCTGGAGCCCAGCCACGCCCTGGCCCGCGTCGGCGAGATCGCCCACGAGGTCGGCAAGGGCGGCGACGTCGTGCTGAACATGTGCGGACGTGGCGACAAGGATATCTTCGCCGTGGCGAAGCATCTGGGCGTGGAGTTGTGAAGATGAAGACGATGCTGATCGCGGCCGTGCTGGCGCTGTCGCCGGTGGCGGCGGTTGCGCAGGCTACGGGTGTGGGCGTGCCGGTCCAGGCTCCGGTGCTGACCGGCGCGACCGAGGATGCGACCTGCGGCAATCTCTACGACCTGGCGGGCAAGGCCTTCTGCGTGACCGCCCCGCTGGCCTCGGTCGGCGCGGTGGCCGAAGCCTATATCGCCCATTTCGAGGGCGAGGGCTGGATCGTGGCGGCCGGCGATGCGAACCGGGTGGTCTTCATCAAGCGCCACGACGGCGGCGGCTGCGACGGCATGCAGTTGCAGGCCTTCTATGACCCCAACCGTCCGGCCGGACCGGAAGTGCCGGGCTATATCGCCATGGCGACCATTCCCGGCGACGTCTGCGCCGCCGCCCCGGCCGCCCAATGACGACGGCTCGCATCGACGCGCGTTTCGCCGCGCTGAAGGCGGAGGGCCGGGCCGGTTTCGTGGCCTATGTCATGGCCGGCGATCCCACGCGCAATGAGGCGTTGGAAATCCTGCGGGGCCTGCCGGGTGCGGGCGCGGACATCATCGAACTGGGCTTCCCCTTCTCGGATCCCATGGCCGAGGGGCCGCCG
>CAMLNY010000288.1 GCA_946481405.1 uncultured Brevundimonas sp.
CAGGTTCGCCACCGGCCCCGAGGCGCGAATGACCTTCGCCCCCAGATCGATCCGCTGCTGCAGGGCCGCCAGCGCTTGCTCCGCCGCCCTCTGCGAGATCAGCGGCCCGGCGTACGGCTCCGGCGTCTGGTCCCAGGCCCCGAAGATCAGCCGCTCGATCAGCGCATCCACCGCCGCCACGATCGCATCGCCCGCCGCGCCCTCCGGTAGAATCAGCCGCCGCGCGCACGAACACCGCTGCCCCGTCGTCACGAACGCCGACTGCACCACGATCCCGGCCACGGCCTCCGCATCCGCCGCATCCCAGACGACCAGCGGATTGTTGCCGCCCAGCTCCAGCGCCAGGATCACATGCGGATTGTCCGCGAACTTCCGCCGGAAATGCGCGCCGGCCGCGCCGGACCCGGTGAACATCAACGCGTCGATCGGCTGGTCCAGCAGGGCCGCGCCCACGCCGCGCCCGCCCTGCACCAGGTTGAACACACCAGCCGGCAGACCCGCTTCTTCCAGACATTCGGCCATCAGCTGGCCCGTGTGCGGCGTCTCCTCCGACGGCTTGAACACCACCGTGTCGCCCGCCAGCAGCGCCGGCACGATATGCCCGTTCGGCAGGTGCCCCGGGAAGTTGAACGGCCCCAGCACCGCCGCCACCCCATGCGGCCGATGCCTCAACGTCGCCGACCCGAATGCCGTCTCCGTCGTCCGTTCGCCGGTTCGCTCGTCATAGGCGCGGACCGAGATATCGACCTTGCCGGCCATGGACCCCAGCTCGGCTGTCGTCTCCCACAGCGCCTTGCCTGTTTCGCGAGAGATCGCCTCGGCCATCGCCGGCGCCCGCTCCTTGAGCACCGTCTGATACCGTTTCATCGCCGCGATCCGCTCGGCGCGCGGCCGGTCGGCCCAGTCGGGGAAGGCGGACCGCGCCGCCCCGACCGCCGCCGCGACCTGCGCCCCCGACGCCTCGTTCCCGCGCCAGACCCGCGCCTCGGTCGCCGGATCGAAGGAGGCGAAGCCGTCGCCCGCGCCGTCGACCCATGCGCCGTTCAGGAAAAGCTTGCCGTCGCTCATGACTTCACCCGCACCACATCGCCGTCCCGCACCTTCAGCGCCGCCGCCGTTTCGGCGCTGACCCGCACGCCATCTCCCTCAATCACGGCCTTGGCCCGCACGGCCCGGAAGGCCTCGACGCTGTCGGTCGAGATCAGCGCCGGCAGCTCTGCCTCGAAGTCCTCGGACACCACGACCTTCAGCCGGCGCGCATCCCGCACCGTGCGGATATGGTCCCTCGGACAGCTGACCGTAGGCCCCGCGTCGAAGATGTCGATCAGCCCGTTCGGCCGGAAGCCTTCGCTTTCCAGCAGGGCCATGGCCGCCACCCCTTGCGGATGCACCTTGCCGATCACCGCCCGCGCCGGCTCGGGCAACAGGTCGACATAGATTGGATGGCGCGGGGCCAGGTCCAGGATGAACTGCTTGTCCGTCGACCCCGTCATCATGTCCGCCTGGTCGAACGGCATGGGGAAGAATTTGTGCGCCACATGATCCCAGAAGGGGCAGGCGCCGTCGGGCGTGAACACCCCCCGCAGCTCGGCCAGCACCGTCTCGGCGAACAGCTCCGGCTCGGCACCGATCAGCATATAGCGCGACTGGCTCAGCAACCGCCCCGCGCCCCCTTTGCGCCGATCCGCCTTCAGGAACAGCGACCCCACCTCGGTCCAGCCCGAACACTCGTTCACCAGCGTCAGGGTCTGGTGATCCATCCGGATGCCCAGCGACGGGCTCTGCGCCGGATTGTTGGAAATCCGGAACGAGAAGAAGGGCCGCTTCAGCCCCACCGTCGCCTTGACGCTGGCGATCCCGTCCACGTCGCCCGTGTCGGTCTCCTCCATCATCAGGGTGAACCAGCGCTCCTGCACCGGCAGGGTCCCGTTGAAGCTGTCCCGGCTGACGTCCAGCCGTTCCGACAGCTGGTCCGGATCCTCGGGCAGGCTGGTGAATCCCGGCCCCGACAGGATGGCCAGCTCCAGCAGATGATCCAGATCGGCCGGACCGGCGGGACGAACGACGAGCATGCTTACAGGGTCTCCAGACGCAGCTTTTTCAGCCGCTCCGCATCGATCTCGCCCGACGCGATCTTGCACAGCATCAGAGTCGACAACTGGGCCCGCTCGATAAAGCTGTCGGGCCAGGCGAACTCTTCGGAAGAATGGATCAGCCCGCCGCGCACCCCGAGCGTGTCGATATTGGGCAGGCCCGCGGCATGCAGGTTGTTGCCCTCGCACACACCACCCGACGGCGACCAGGCGATGACCTGACCCAACAGGGCGCCGGTCTCCCGCACTGCCTCGAACAGGGCGGTCTGACTTGCATCCATCGGCTTGGGCGCCCGCGTCATCCCGCCGTGCAGGTCCAGCGTCAGCCCCTCGAACGGCGGCGTTGCCACGATCTCGCCGATGGCGTCCACGACCCACGCCGAGGCCTGCGCATCCGGAACCCTCACGTTGAAGCGCACCACGGCATTGTCCGCCACGACATTCAGCGCCCCGCCGCCCGAGATGCGGGCGACGTTCACCGTCACCCCCTCGCGCCGCCCGTTCAGGCCGTGCAGGGCCGCCGCGATCATCGCCGCCCCGGCCACCGCATTGGCCCCCTCGTGGAAGGCCCGCCCCGCATGGGCCGCCTTGCCGGTGACGATCAGATGGAAGTTGCCGCTCCCTTTGCGCGCCCCCGCCAGGGTCCCGTCCGCCAACGCCGGCTCATAGGTCATGCCCACATGCCCGCGCGCGCCCAGTTCGGCCAGTAACGGCGCCGAGGCCGGCGATCCGATCTCTTCGTCCGGCGACAACAGGACGGTCCACCCCACCCGCTCGCGTTCGGGGTGGGTCTCGAACGCGGCCAGCGCCCCCAGCATGACGGAGATTCCCCCCTTCATGTCGGCGATCCCCGGCCCGTTCAGCGAGCCGTCGGCTTGGGTCTTCACGGTCTGGAACGCGCTCGTCGCCGGGTAGACGGTGTCATAGTGGCCGGTCAGCACGACCTGGATCGGCGCCTCGGGCCGCGCTGCGATCTTCAACGCATCGGCCCGCGCCTGCGGCTTCAGCGATCCGTCGTCGCCGACGATCGAAAACCCCTGCGTCGGAATGCGTTCGACCGTCGCCGGCAGCTTCGCCGCCTCGGCTTCCAGTAGAGCGAGGACCGTCTCCAGCCCCTCGGCATGATCGCTCCCGGAGTTGACGTTAGACCAGTCGACGGCGCGGCCAATCAGGTCGGCCTCGCCCCGCCCGACCAGGTCGAGGGCGGCCTGATCCTGTGGGAGAATCCGCATGTCGGGACTCTTAGCCGGGCAGGGGGCAAAGGTGAACACCACATCCCTCTCCCGGCGGGACAGGGACCATCCT
>CAMLNY010000289.1 GCA_946481405.1 uncultured Brevundimonas sp.
CGGCTGCGCATCCAGTCGGCCGAATATCGCGGCGAGGACGCCAAGGGACAGCCGCTCAAATGGACGCTCGGCGCGGAAGAGGAGGCGAAGGGCGCGCCCCTCACCGTCCAGCTGCCCGGCGACGTCCGCCCGGCCGTCGGCGAGGCCCTGACGCTGCACATCGACCCCGCCCGCGACCATCTGTTCGACGCGGACGGCCAGGCGTTCCGGCGGCTCAGCGCTTCCTGAACCGCGCCGCCTCCGCCGCCAGACCCGAACCCCAGGCGTCGCGCTCCTCGGCGGGTTCGGGCACGAAGGCCGCTTCCGGCAGAGCGCCCGCGATCCCGCGCATCGCCAGCGCCAGCGGCTCGGCCATCACCGCCAGCATCCGCAGCGGCTTGCGCTTCGAATCGCGCACATCCCAGCCCTCGGCCTCGAACACATCGGCCTGATCCTGCGGCGACAGGCGTCCGACGGCGTCCCAGTCGTCGGGCCGCGCCGCATCCTCGGCCTGCTCCGCCGTCAGGCCGAACAGGGCGGTCAGGACCTCGTCGACCTCGGGAAACTCGTCGCGGCGCGACGGGTCCGCATAGCCCGGCTTCATCAGGGCCTTGGTCTCGAGATCGGAGACCCCGGGCAGGTCGATCAGGCGGCGGAGAGCTTGGGTCATCCCAGCGCTCTACGCCTTCCCCGTCCCGGCGGAAAGCGTCAGCGCAGCTCGACCCGCCGCGCGGTCGCCGGGATCAGCAGCTCCCGTCCCTCCCAGGCCGCATTGCGCCCGTCGATGCGGATGCGAGCGGGCAGGTCCTGCCCCTCGGGCCAGATCAGCACGAAGCCGCCCGGCGGCGTCGCGCCCGGCGTCAGGGTCAGGGTCGTCGTCCCCTGACGCCGCCGCAGGGCGTAGGTCAGAAGGCCATAGGGCGTTCTCACCTCCCGCACCCCGACGCCGGTCTGGCTGTCGATCCAGCTCATCGGCAGACCGGCCGCCAGCACCAGCGCATGGTCTGCGTCCCGCTCGTAGACGAACAGGTCGAGCGCAGAGCGGATGTAGTCCGAACTGATCCAGGCGTGCGGCATGTCGCCGATGAAGCGCGGCTCGCGCAGGTCGCGGCCCACCACCTCGGCCCAGCCGTTCCACGCCAGCGGCCGCCGGTCCGCAAAGAAGAAGTCCAGCGCCTCCATGGCCCGCTCGGGCTGACCGAGCCGCAGGAAAGCGCCGACGTTCCTGAGCTCGTACGGGGTGTAATCTCGCCAGGCCGTGCGGTTGGCCCGCCGGGCCTCGAAATTCTCCCAGTACTTCTCGAACGTCCGCTTCATCAGCCCCTGCGGCAGGTCGGCCTGAAGCCCGCCCGGCGAGAGGCCGATCGTGGTGGAAGTGGCGTCGAAGTCCCCTCGATCCGCCGCCCCGGCGATCCAGTCGATGCGGTGGCGGATGGCCGTGCCGCTGATGGAGGTGGTCACGTCGGTCAGAAACTCCTGCCGCGCCGCCTCGAACCGCGCCGCCGCCTCGGTCTCACCCAGCGCATTGGCGATATCGACCGCGTCGCGATAGCCCAGCAGGCCCCAGAAATCGTCCCAGTAGGACCAGGCCGCACGGTCCGAATAGCCCTCGTGGCTGATCGACGGCGGCAGCAGGCCGTAGAAGTGCCGCGTCTCCGGCGTGCGGTTGGCCTCCGTCCGGGTCGAGGCGCGCAGGGCGTCCATATAGCGGATCGCGGCTTGCACCTGCGGCCAGACGGCGCGCAGTTGGGTCAGGTCGCCGGTGTAGCGATACGTCTCGGCGGCCAGGAAGACGAACTCCCCGTGGCTGTCGTTCTCCGGCACCGGATCGGCGCCCCGGCTGTCGACGCAGCAGGGCACCTTGCCGTCGGTGAAGATGTAGGGGGCGTACCAGCGCAGATAGTCCTGACTCAGGCTGGCGTGGCCGAGCCGGTTCAGCCCTTCAGCCATCATGGCCCCGTCGCGGATCCAGGAGCGGTTGTAGCTGCGCGTGCCCGGCTGCAGCGACGGCCCCTGACGCGACATCAGCATGTGCGCCAGCGAGGTCTTCATCGTGTCCTCGATCCGCTGACCCTCGGGCGGCGTGATCAAGTCGAACCGGTCCAGCTTCTCGCGCCAATTCGCGGCCACGCGGTCCTGAATCGTGTCGAGCGCCCCCTCGACCGACGCGGTCGCCGGCAGGGCCGGACGCGGCCCGTTCAGCGGCGAGACCCAGCCGAATGTCCGCGTCTCACCGGGACGCAGGGTGACGGTGTAGAGCATGGGGCCGGCCATCAGCCCGGCGTGATCCGAAACCACCGCCCCGTCGCGCACGCCCTCACCCGCCCGCGCCAGCAGGCTCTGGGGATCGGCGCCCGCTTCGAACGTCGCGGCGCGGACGGCGTCGGGCGCGGTCAGCGGATGGATGCGGACGGCGTCGTTCAGCACCAGCTCCCCACCATGCCACTGCATCTGGCGGATCGGGCTGGCGCCGCCAGGCACGGCCAGGAACTGCACCGGCCCGTTGACCTGCATCGGTCGCGCGGCCAGCGCCAGGGTCAGGGTCCGCTCGCGCGGCGAAGCGTTGGTCAGGTCGTAGCGGCCATACAAGGCGGCGGCGTCCGGCGATCCCTCCGCCATCGCCGTGACCTTCAGGGTCCAGTCGTCGTGGGTCCAGGTCACCGTCGGGATCGGCAGATCGTCCTCGACCAGCGCCTGTTCGATCTCTGCGTCCGCCCAGGTCACCAGACGGCCGTTGTCCAGCACGAAGGGCTCGATCGACGGCCCGCCTCGCTTCAGCTCGATGGCGCCGTCTTCCGAGATCAGACCGCTCTCGCCGCCGCCGTCGACGCCAACCAGGGTCCAGTAGGGCTGCTCGCCCCGGAAGCCGCGCGGATAGAGGCCGCGCCGGCTCTGGCCCGCCACAGCCGTCAGGAAGGCGGTCTCGTTCGCGCCGAACGCCAGCGGCTCGATGCTCACATCTGTCAGGGAATAGGCGGTCGCCGCCGTCCCGATCGCTCCGTGCCCCGCCCCCATCTGGCCCGACCCGGGGGCCATCTGCGGCGCCGTCAAATCCAGCCTCAGCCAGCGCGCCGAACCTTCCGTCGTCCCGCCGTCGCCGTGCTGGACCCGCGCAATCTCCCGCCACTGTCGCCGGTCGCTGGATGCCATGACGCGATAGGCCGAGGCCGCCTTGCCGTCCGCCCATTTCAGGGTCAGGCCGCCGAACTCCCGCTCGTATCCGAGATCGAGCGTCAAGCTCTGTTCGCCGGAATCGATCGTGGTCCATGCGCTGAGCGGGTCGTCATCCACAGCCAGCGGCGCCGTTGAGTTTCCATCTTCGCTCGTCGCCTCGGCCAGCGGGCGCGGCGGCACGGAAGGCTCCGGCGGCAGGGTCTTCAGCGTCAGGTCGTCGACCTCGATGAAGCCGCGCCCGCCC
>CAMLNY010000290.1 GCA_946481405.1 uncultured Brevundimonas sp.
AGTCCCGGCGCGATACGTAATTCTCTACTGCGTCGATCCCGGTGAGGGTGGGCGGCCGACCTCGCTCGTCGATGTCGTTCCGCGCCTGACGGACGTCGCCCGCAGGAAACGCTACCTCGGCTATTCCGACGCCGGCAGCCTGATGGCCGCTCTCTACAAGGCCGGCTTTCCCCATGTCGCTCACGGCCCCATGGCGTCGGATTCCGTCCGCAACGACGAGACTGCGGAGGGCGCCCTGTCCTGGCTCGTGACCGGGGAAACGCCGTGGCTCGAACCCTCCCTTCTGATCGACCCCCGCCCGGCCGTCGCCTTCAACCTGACCGTCCTGGACCAGCTTCTGGGCACGCCGCTGGAGCCCGACCTGACCGGCCATGTCCTGATGCTGGAGGATGTGTCGGAGGCCGCCTACCGCATCGACCGGATGATGTTCCACCTGACCAGCCAGCCCTCCATCCGCCGCGTCGCCGGCATCCGCGCGGGCCGCTTCACTGACGTCACCCCGAACGAGCCGGACTTCGGCATGACCGGCGAACAGATCGTCGAGTACTGGTGCGAGCGGTCCGGCATTCCGTATCTGGGCACGGCCGATATCGCCCACGACAGCCTGAACAAGGTCGTGCCGTTCGGGCCACGGTCTTAACCCTAACGCTCCCGTTGCCGGCGAACCCTGTCGACATCGAACGCCGGTGTGCGTCAGATGCCCGCGATGGGGCGTAACGGACTTCTGACCCTGCCGGCATGGACACGGGCGGCCATGGTCGGCGTGCTGGGCGGAGCCGTTCTCGCGACAGCGACGACTGTATCGGGGGATGCGGTCGCGGCGGCGGAAAGCCGCAGCTTCATCACTTCCGACGGGGCCCGTCTCCATTATCTGGAGGCGGGCCCTGCCGGGGGGACCACCGTCGTTTTCGTGCCCGGCTGGACCATGCCCGCCTGGATCTTCGACCGGCAGATCGACGCCCTGTCGGACCGTTTCCACGTCCTCGCGCTGGACCCGCGCGGTCAGGGCGAGAGCGAGGTCACCCGCTTCGGCTACACCTGGGAGCGGCGCGGCCGCGACATCGGCGAACTGATCGACCATGCGGCCCGGGGACCGGTGGTCCTCGTCGGCTGGTCTCTGGGCGTGATCGACAGCCTGGCCTGGGTCGCCCAGGCGGACGACGCCGACCGGATCGCCGGCCTCGTCCTCGTCGACAACTCCATCGGCGAGCCGCCAGCGCCGATCCCGCCCGCGACCCCGCCGCGCTCCGCCGCCCCGCCGCCCGAGCCGACGCCCCAGGAACGGCGCGAGCGCCGGGCCGCCTTCGTCGCCTCCATGTTCGTCCATGATCCGGGTGCGGACTATCGCGCCCGGCTGACTGATCAGGCCCTGCGCATGTCGGTGGAGGACGAGCGCCGTCTCCGGTCCTACGACGCCCCGCGCGAGGTCTGGCGCGCCGCCGTTCACTCCACCGACCGGCCCGTCCTCTACGTCATCCGCCCGACCTTCCGCGAGCAGGGCGAAAACCTGATCCGCACCCATCCGAACGCCCGGATGGAGGTGTTCGAGGACGCCGGCCACGCCCTGTTCGTCGACGAGCCGGACCGGTTCAACGCCCTGCTGATCGACTTCCTCGACCATCGCGTCTCGAGGACCGTCCAGTGACCGCCGCCGCCAACAAGACCCGCGCGGCCCTGATCCCGCTGTTCCTGATCGCCATGGGGGTGGTGGGGATCGAGAACGCCCTGACCCGCTACTTCGCCGTCGCGAAGTGGTCGGAGTACGGCTACTGGATCATCTCCATTGTCATGGCCGGGTTCGCCCTGTCCGGCGTCGTCGTGGCCCTGTTCCGCGACAGCGTGGCCAGACACGGCGTCATCCTCCGGACCCTCCTGCCTGCCGCCATGGTGCTCGCCGCGGCCGTTGGCTACCAGCTGGTCACGGCCAACGCCTTCAATCCGCTGCAGCTCCAGAACCCGACTACCTGGCCCGATCAGGTGAAGAACATCGGCCTCTATTACGCGGCCCTGTTGCCCTTCTTCTTCCTCGCCGGCCTCTACATCAGTCTGATCTTCGTCCTGAATCACCGGGAGATCGGCCGGGTCTACGGCTACGACCTGATCGGGGCGGGGCTGGGCGCCGCGCTCGCTCTGGGCCTCATGTTCGTCGTCCACCCCTTCCTGCTGGCGCCCGTCCTCCTGATCCCTCTGGCGATCTCCACCCTCTTCCAGCCGGGCAAGCTCAACTGGCTCGGCGCCGGTCTCGCGGGCGCGGCCCTCGTCGCAGGCGAGGCCATCCTCTTCCTCGGCGCACCCCCGGCCTTCTCCGAGTTCAAGGCCATCTATGCTCCCTTGAACACCCCGGGAGCCGCCGTCGTCGCCGAGATCCGCCAGCCGCGCGGCCACTATCTGCTGCTCGAGAATTTCACCGAACGGGTCGACGCCGACGTCTCCAACAACGCCGGCCTCATGGGCATCGCGGGTCCGCCCTCGACCTATGGCCTGTACCGCGACGGCAACCGGATCGCCTCCCTGCCGAAGGCCGGGCCGCTGGACGCGGCGTACGCGCCGAGCGCCCTCTCCGCCGCTCCCTATGCGCTCCGCCAGAACCCCGATGTCCTCCTCGTCGGCCTCTCCGGCGGTTATCGCGTCGCCGAGGCCCTGACGCTGGGCGCTGCCCACGTCGACGGCGTCGAGGGCGAGCCGGTTCTTCACCACGCCCTGACCCAGGGCCTCGGCCCGTCCCCCGCGCTCCGGACCGACCCGCGCGTCACCCTTCTGGACGGCGGCCCCATCGCCGCCGCCTGGCGCGCAGGGCCGAACAGCTACCACGTCATCGACGTCTCCGCCGACTTCGTGGACGCCGCCCCCGCCAACGTCACGGGCGTGACCGAGGAGGCCATGGCCGCCTACCTCGCCGCCCTCACACCCGGCGGCGCCCTATCGATTTCGGTCTCTATCCGCGACTTCCCGGTCTACGCCCTGCGTGTCCTCGCCACCGCCCGCGAGGCCCTCCTCGCCAGAGGCATCTCCGACCCCGCCGACCACGTCCTCATCTACCGCTCGGCCTGGAACGCCCGCATCCTGATCAGCCCGACGGCCTGGTCCCCCGCCGATGTCGCGGCGCTTCAGGCCTGGTGCGCCGATCGCTCGTTCGACGTCTCCTGGCGGCCCGACATGGACGTCGTCGCCGCCCGCGCGGGCCTGTTCAACGACCTGCCCAGCGTCTCCTTCGACACCGGCCAGATGACCTCGACCGGACCCGACGACGCCATCGCCAACGAGGTCGCCGCGGTCCTCGCGGGCCGCCCCAGCCCGTCCTCGACCGCCTTCCACGTTCGCCCCGCGACGCTCGACCGTCCCGCCTTCTATTCGTCCCTGCGCCTCGAACACCTCGACACCCTGATCAAGCG
>CAMLNY010000291.1 GCA_946481405.1 uncultured Brevundimonas sp.
CGCGTTCACGGCGTTCCTGCTCGCCCGCACGGCGTTCGGCCGCTACGTCTACGCCATCGGCAACAGCGGGGACACGGCGCTGATCGACAGCGCCGAACGGCTTCTGGACGACGCCTCGCCCCTCGTGCGCGGCGCTGCGGTCTGGGCGCTGTCGCAGCTGGTGGATAAAGACGCCTTCGCCGCGGCTCGGGAGACGAGGTTGGTGGGCGAAATGGACGAGGGCGTCCAAACAGAGTGGCGCGGCTATTCTCCCTCCCCGACAGGGGAGGGTGGCTGACGCCCTTGCGTCAGCCGGGTGGGAGCGGCCTCAAGCTCACGTACGATCCAGTCCATCACGTCACCGAGCCTGTCCCGCACATCCACGGTGGGCACGCGCAGCGTCTTGAAACCCAGTCGCGCCATAGCGGCGTCCCGTTCAGCGTCCCAGGCGCCGCGCCCCTCATGCGATGCTCCATCGACCTCGACGATCAGTCGCCGGTCGAGACAGACGAAGTCGAGGAAATAGCCTCTCAGAGGATGCTGGCGACGAAACCGATATCCTGACCTGCGCAGAGGTCGCAGAGCGACCCAGAGCCGCGCTTCCGGCGGGCTCATGGCCTTTCGCATTGCGCGCGCCTTGGCGATCGTCGCCATGCTTTCCGCCGCTCGCACCCGGTCGCTTCGCGACCACCCTCCCCTCACGGGGAGGGAGAGGCAAGTCCCTAGCCCGTCGCCAGCCCCACGCCCCGCCCGCCGCCGGGCACCGGGGCGACGTCCAGCAGCTTGATGCGGAACACCAGCACCGAGTTCGGCGGGATCTCGCCCTGGTCCTGTTCGCTATAGCCCAGCGCCGGCGGGACATAGAGCATCCACTCGTCGCCGACCTTCATCCGTTGCAGGGCCTCGGTCCAGCCGGGGACGACCTGTTCGGCCGTGGTCACATAGGGCTGGCCGCGCGAGAAGGAGCTGTCGAACACCGTGCCGTCGGTCAGGGCGCCTTCATAGTCGACGCGGACCAGATCGTTGCGATCCGGCGTCGCCGCACCCGACGGTCCGGACTGGACCACCTTGTACTGCAGGCCCGAGGGCAGGGTCTGGACCCCGTCCGCCTTGCCGTTCGACTCCATGAAGAAGGCCGCGGCCCGGGCATTGGCTTCCAGATCCGCGCCACCGCCCGCGTCGCGGTTGCAGCCCGCCAGAGCGAGGACGCCCGCGACGGCGACAGCACTAACCCATCCGAAGCGCATAACCCTTGTCCTTCAAAGCCTGTCCGATCGCGTCGGAGTGGGCGCTATCGCGCGTTTCGACCATGATGTCGAACTCGGCGCCCTTGGCAGGCACGTCGAGAACCAGGCGGTTGTGCGCGACATCGACGATATTGCCCCCCTTGCTGGCGATGGCCGCGGCCATCAGCGACAACATTCCGGGGCGATCGTCGCCCAGGATGCGATAGACGATCAGCCGCTTTTCGCGGACCATCTCGCGGTTCAGCACCACCGCCAGCATGCGCGCGTCGATGTTGCCGCCGGTCAGTTCGATGCCGACCTTCTTGCCCACGAACAGCTCGGGATAGGTGAACAGCGCCGCCAGACCGCCCGCGCCGGCCCCCTCGGCCACGGTCTTCTCCAGCGTGGCCAGCAGGGCGACGCCCTTCTCGAACGCCTCCTCCTGACAGACCAGCACCTGTTCGATCAGGCCGTCCGCCAGACCGAAGGGGATGTCGCCGACCGCCTTGATGGCGATGCCCTCGGCGATGGTCGCGCCGCTGCATTTGGACGGCTGGCCCAGACGCTTGGCGGTGTAGGAGGGGTACATCGCCGCCTCGACGCCGATGATGCGGATGTCCGGCTTGATCGCCTTGGCCGCGATGGCGCAGCCCGAGATCAGGCCCCCGCCCCCAACGGGGATCAGCAGGATGTCGAGGTCCGGCGCGTCCTCCAGGAACTCGATGGCGCAGACCCCCTGCCCCGCCACGATGCCCTCGTCGTCGAACGCCGAGATGAAGATGAACCCTTCCTCGTCCCTCAGCCGGTGCGCCTCCTCCGTCGAACCGGTGAAGTCCGCGCCCTTGATGACCACGGTCGCGCCGTGGCTGCGGGTGCCGTCGACCTTGGTGAAAGGGGTCCCCTCCGGCATGACGATCGTCACGGGAATGCCCAGCCGGCCGCCGTGATAGGCCAGGGCCTGGGCGTGGTTGCCGGCCGAGGCCGCGACGACGCCGCGCTTCCGCTCCTCGGCGCTCAGCTGCAGCAGCCTGTTCAGGGCGCCCCGCTCCTTGAAGCTGCCGGTGAAGTGGAGGTTGTCGTACTTGATCCAGACGTCGGCGCCGGTCAGGGCCGACAGGCGTCGGGAGTGGCGGACGGGGGTGCGATCGACCTGTCCGGCGATGCGGCCCTGCGCCGCCTGGATGTCTGCGAATACGACTGTCATGGGGTCCCTGTAGACCGGTTTCGGGGGCGGCTCCGACCGGGCCGTCCGCTCTGTTATCGGCGACTTGTGGCGCCCGTCGTCAGGTCCCGCAACCTTGACCTTACGCCTGCGTTAGGCGTCATGTGGGGCAGCCCGTCGGGCGATTCCGCATGCCTGTCCGAGAGATCTCCGATGTCGATGCGCTTCGCTTTCCTTCTAGCCGCCGCCGCCGCGCTCGTGGCCTGCGCCCCCATACCCGCCCCCGGCGGCTATGCGCCCGCGCCCTCGGCCGCCTTCAACGCCGCCGACTTCGGCTGGTCGGCCCGCACGGGCACGGCCGGCATCGACGGGCGCGTCGCCTTCGGCCGCGACGGCCAGAGCTTCGCCTGCACCGGCTCGGTCGCCCTGACGCCCGACACCCCCTACACCCGCGCCCGGTTCCAGACCCTGTACGGCTCGACCGATCAGGCCGCGATCCCCGAGGCCGTGGTCCGCGCCCGCACCGTGGCCGACCCCAACGCCGACTATCGCTCCTATGTCCGCTCGACCACCTGTCAGAACGGCCGCTTCCGCTTCGACGGCTTGCCGGACGGCGGCTGGTTCCTGATCACTCCTGTCAGCGCCGGCGGCGACCGCATCGTGCTGATGCGCCACGTCGTCACCCGCGCGGGAACGACCGCCAACGTCACCCTGTAAGAGTCCGATCCGAACCGGCGGGCCGGTCCCGCACAGCCCGAGGCGTTAACCATGAAGGCCCTGACACTCGCCGCCGCCCTCCTGACCGCCTCGGTCGCCGTTCCCGCAGCAGCCCAGAGCTGGGGCTATCCGGATCAGGCTCGCTCGTATTCGAGCTACAGCCGCTACGGCCATGACTACAACGGCCAGCAGGACCGGCCGGGCGACTTCCGCTGCGACGCCTACTGGGACCGGGGCCGCGACGACTGCGGTGCGCGCTGGCGCGACCAGCGGCCGTTCCGCGCCTGGAGTTCCTACGGCTC
>CAMLNY010000292.1 GCA_946481405.1 uncultured Brevundimonas sp.
GCGTCGGCCTGAGTGAACCTTTCGAACAGGGCGTCGATCTTCTCGGGGGCGATGCCGATCCCGCTGTCGCTGACCGCGACCCTGAGCCGATCGCCCGAGCGTCGCACCTCCAGCCGGATCTCGCCCTCGACCGTGAACTTCACCGCATTGGACAGGAAGTTGAGCGTGACCTGCCGCAGCCGCCCCTCATCACCCAGAGCCGCAGCCGGCAGGTCGTCCGCGATCTCGATCGCCAGCCCCACGCCCTTGGCCTGGCACTGGGTCTCGACGATCGCCGCCGCGCCCCGCGCCATCGCCGCCGGATCGAAGGCCGCCGCATCCAGGCTGACCGCCTCGGCCTCCAGCTTGGAGTAGTCCAGAATATCGTTGATGACGCTCAGCAGCGCTTCCGAGGCCGTCGCGATCCGGTCGGCATAGCGCCGCTCCGTCTCCGGCAGCTCGGTGCTGTCTTGCAACAGGCCCGAGAAGCCGATCACGCTGGTCAGCGGCGTCCTCAACTCGTGGGACATATTGGCCAGAAATTCGGACTTCACCCGCGCCGCGGCCTCTGCCACGTCGCGCGCCGCGATCAGTTCCGCCTCCAAGAGCTTGGTCTCGGTGATGTCCCGCACCACGTCGTGGAAGCCCGTCACCTGACCCGAGGCGTCCCGGATCACCGTCGGCCGCGCCTCGAACCAGCGCACCGATCCGTTTTTGGGCACGCCGCGATACCGCACGCCCCGCGAGGGTGCGCCGACCGGCTGCTTCACCAGGGCGCGGAAGCTCGCCGCCAGTTCGGGAATGTCCGCCGGCAGGATCATGTCCGTGACGGGATGGCCCACCACCTCGGCCGGGGTCTTGCCGCTGGACGTCTCCACGGACGGCGACGCGTAGGTGACGATCCCGTCCACGCCGTAGGTGATGATGATGTCCGTGGCCCCGTCGGCCAGCATACGATAGCGCGCCTCGCTCTCCACGATCCGCGCGTGCGCCGTCTCCGCTTCGGTCACATCCTGGAACACGCCATAGACGGCCACCGCCCGGCCGTCCTCGTCCTGCTCGACCCGGCCGCGCGAGATGACGATCCGTTCCTCGCCGTCCTGCCTCAGGATGCGCAGCTTGAACTCATAGTCCTCGCCGGTATCGATGCAGCGCTTCACCGACGCCCGAACCGCTGCGCGATCGTCGGGATGATAGAACGCGATCGCGTCGTCATAGCTGGGATCGAACGTCTCCGGCGACGCGCCATGGATTCGGTAGACCTCATCGGACCAGGCCACCCGACGCGTCGCGAGCTCCAGCCGCCAGTGCCCGACCCCTGACATCTGTTCAGCCATGCTCAGCACGCCCAGCTGCTCGTCAATCCGTCGGGTCGCCGCCGTCTGGTCCAGGATGTCGCCCGCCATCCCGGCCATCAGCTTCAGTTTATCCAGCATCTGGTCGCTCGGGCGCGGCCTCGCCTTGCGATCCAGCACCGAGAAGGCGCCGACAACCTTGCCGTCCGCCGTGGCGATCGCGGCCCCGGCGTAGAACCGGATCCCGTCCGGTCCGGTCACCATCGGATGCGTATTGAACGGCGCGAGGGCCAGGGCGTCCTCAACCACCAACACGCCGTTCTGACCCATGGCCGCCACGACATGCGACACGCTCTGCTCGCGCGGCATCGAGCCCATGGAGATCGGCACATTGGAGCGGAACACCGCCCGGTCGCCGTCCAGCACCGACAGCATGATGATGGGGGTGTCGAAGATCGTACAGGCGAGCTTCACCAGCCGGTCGAACGCCGCCTGGTCTCCTCCCTGTGTCGTCTCTTTCACAAGCGCGTCCGACGCGTTCATGTGCGGATCTCCGTCCTGCCACGGAGAATGCTCTTGAGGTCCAAAGTTTTAGTTAGCGAGCTGGACCGTTGTTTGGCGGCTCGATCCCGCGCTCGTCGATCCACTCCGTCGCCTCATAGTCGACCGCGTCCTCCGGCTCCGCCAACCGCGTCTCGGAGAAGGTCTGTCCCCGGATCGAGACGCCCGCCGTATGCACCGTCTCCGGATCGCCCGACACCAGCGGATGCCACCAGGCCAGATCGCGACCCTCGTAGAGCCGACGATAGCCGCACGACTTCGGCATCCACTCCAGCGCCTCGATGTTGAACGGCGTAAGCTTGATGCAGTCCGGCACATGCTGCTTGCGATTGACGTAGTCGCTGCAGCGGCACAGGTCGCTGTCGAAGAGCTTGCAGTGCACCTTTGTCGGAAAGACCTCGCGCGTCTCCTCGTCCTCGAACCGGATCAGACAGCACAGGCCGCACCCGTCGCACAGGCTCTCCCACTCCTCGCGGGTCATCTCTTCCAGCTTCTTCGTCCGCCAGAAGGGCTTGGTGTCGGGGGTCTCAGGCTCTACATCCACGCGCTCCCATACGCCTCCCCGCGCCCGAAAGCACCCATGGCTCCGCGTCCGCCCCTCGTCGCCCTCAAAGACGTCCGCCTGCAGGACGGCCAGCGTCCCCTGTTCGAAGGCGTCGACTTGGCCATCGAACCGCGCACCCGCGCCTGTCTGGTCGGCCGCAATGGCGCCGGCAAGTCGACCCTGATGAAGATGGTCATGGGCCTGATCGAGCCGGATTCCGGCGAACGAAGCGTCCAGTCCGGCACCCGCTTCGCCTATGTGCCACAGGAGCCGCCGATCACCGGCGATACGCTTCTCGACTACGCCGCCTCCGGCCCCGCCGAGCCGTGGATGGCGGAAAGCTGGCTGACCACCTTCGGCATGAATCCGCATAAATCGACGAAAGGCCTGTCCGGCGGCGAGACCCGTCGCGCGGCGCTCGCCAAGGCGTTCGCCGAGGAGCCGGAACTGCTCCTGCTGGACGAGCCGACCAACCACATGGACATCCTGGCCATCGAGCTCCTCGAAAAGGAAATCCTCGAAGCCAAATGCGCCACCCTGATCGTCTCCCACGATCGCGCCTTCCTGAACCGCGTGACCCAGTCCTGCCACTGGCTCGAACACCGCAAGGTCCGCACACTCCAGAAGGGCTTCGACGCCTTCGACGAATGGGCCGCCAAGGTTCAGGAGGAGGAGGCTGAATCCCTCCGTCGCCTCAACAAGCGCATCGAGGCCGAGACCTACACCTTCTACCGCTCCATCACCGCCCAGCGGACCCGCAACGAAGGCCGTGCCCGCGCGCTGGAGGCTATGCGTCAGGACCGCGCCCAGCGGGTCAAGGATCTGCCGAAGGAGCTGAACCTCGGCGTCGACGCCGGCGTCACGTCCGGAAAGCTCGTCGCCGACCTGAAGGGCGTCACCAAATCCTTCGGCGACCGCCCCATCATCAAGCCCTTCACCACCCGCGTGATCCGCGGCGACCGGCTGGCCATCGTCGGCCCCAACGGCGCCGGCAAGTCGAC
>CAMLNY010000293.1 GCA_946481405.1 uncultured Brevundimonas sp.
TCTCCAGCCGGCCTGAGGCTGCGTCCCTGAGCGTCGCGGCCGGATCGAGCTGGAACCGGACAAGGGCTGCGAGCGAGAGGACCTCCGGGTCGTTCAATCGGCCCGTCGAAAAGCTGTCGAGGTCTACCCGGCCATGAACCAGGGCGCTCGCGGTGGTGAACGGCACGCTGAACTTGGCGTCGATGGCGGTCCGGGGCGCCTTCTTCTGCTCGACCGGCTCCGCCAGCATTTGCTGGACCGAGCCCCCAATTGTCGTGACGCTCTCGATCCTGCCGGTCGTCAGGTCGTGGCGTGCTCGCAAGGTCAGTGCGGCTTCGATGAAGGGGTGGGTCCCCCTGCAACTCGGCCACAGCTTGAAGCTCAGACGATCGCCGTGAAACCGTGCCCCGAGTTCGTGGGTCAGCGCTTCGGCGTCGTAGCGACCCTTGGCGAACAGAGCGAACAGCCCGGCCCGGCCCTCGAACACGCCGTCGAACCCGCGGACATCGCGGCGCGCCAGCAGTGCGGCCAGTAGCCCCGCATGGGCTGGAAAGGCGTCGCGCACCGCCCTCAGGGTGGAGGCCGCATCGGTCTTGAACTGCGCGGTCGCCGTGGCCTGGTTCAGGGCCAGGGCCAGGGCCGCAGCCGTCTGATTGACGTCCAGTTTCAACAGCGACGCGGCCGTCGCCGCCGCCCCGAACGTGCTGAGGATTGGCGGCGGATACCAGCCGGCGTCGTCCGGATTGACCCCCAGCGCCAGGCCGAGCCGACACACCAGATCGCAGCCGACGGCCAGCGCGGTCAGAACCTCGCGACCGGTGGCGTTCATCGCCTCCCCCACCGCCAAGGCCACCGGCGCACAGGCGGCGTTCGGGTGGATAGGCGCTCCGTCATAGGCGTCCTCGTAGTCGAGTGCGTGCGCCCCGGCGCCGTTCGCGATGACCGCTGCCAGCATCGAGGTGTGAAATCCGAACCCCAGCACCGCCACCTCGGGTCGCCCACCGGTCTCGCGCGCCACCTCGGCGAAGGCGGGCACGCCCTCCCCCATCCCGCTGGCAGCCAGGGTCACGCCGACCGCGTCCAGCAGCGACCACCGGGTCATCCTGACCGTGTCGTCTGGCAGTTCCTCGAAGCGGGTCCCTGCTACGAAACCGGCCAGGGTGCGTGTCAGACCGGTGGCGGCGTCGCTCATTGCGAGCCTTCGACCCGCGCCTGTTCGACCTCGGTCGGCGTCGGCGCTGTCCGGCCCTTCCAGCGTGGCGCAAGGGCCAGCAACACGACTGCTGCGATCATCAGACCGGCGCCGACCAGTTCGATCGTCGTCGGCGGGGTCAGGCCGTAGAACCAGGCCAGCAACAATGAGGCGCCGATCCCTGCGACGATGCTGGCCGATCGCTCCATGGGTACGCAGAAGGTGTTCTCCCGCTTGTCCAGGAGGATGACGGCGGCGAAAATCGACACGACGAACAGCAGGACGGCCAGCAGAAGGATCGGCCAGATCTGGCTGGCCGACCAGACATCGAAGAAACCCCAGGCCAGTTCGGTCCCCTGCGATCCCAGCCCCAGAAGCGGGATGAGGGCCAGGAAGACGATCGCCATCGGAATGCCGATCAGCTTCTCTTCGACAAAATATCGCTGAACGCTACCAGCCTCGCCGGATTTCGAAATCCGGGTCATGACCGCCAGTCGGCCGAAATAGCCGATCGTGTACAGAATGACCGTCGCGATCGCGAGCGGCGGCAGGTTCAGCCCGCCTCTCTGCCGGATGGTCAGGAACAGGCCGATCGCGACGAGCACCAGGGCCACCCAGGAATACCATTGCACCTTGCGCCGGAAGACCAGGTCGACCAGCGGCGCCAGCAGCAACACATCGCCCCTCATCAACAGCTGGATGAAGGGAATGCTCACGCCGGTAAAGGTCAGCGACAGAGGCACGGTGAACAGCACCAGGGCGGTGCACAGCCCCGACAGCAGGGTCCAGCGGGTCGGCACTGGCACAGACAGGCCGCCGAGCTTCGCCTGGTGCGCCTCCCGCCACCAGCCTGACAGCCAGATGAAAAGGAAGGTGAGGACGCCGCTGACGATCAGGGTCGCCGGCAGGATTTCCAGCCCGGTCAACGGCCGCCCCAACGCCTCCGCCGGCGAGCTGGACAGCTGTTTGGTGATCACCATGTAGGGCAGATAGGCGAGCGTATAGAGCAGCACGACCAGTTCAAGCGGCACGCGGCTGAGCCATTTCATGACGGCGTTTCCTCGACAAGAACGGCGTCGCCGACGACGCGGAACGTCGCGTTCAGCCCGGCCTGCTGCGTGGTCCAGCGCATGTAATCGACGACCTGATCGAACCGAGCATCGCCGGCCTTGACGATCTCGGGCTGGGCGTCGCGATTGATGAAGGCGGGCAGGAAGCCGACGTTCACAAGTCCGTCCGCTGTGGCGTCCGCCGTCAGAACCATGGTCATCCGGGAGTCCGGCGGGAAGTTGTACAGGCTTTCGAAATCCGGTTCCCAGCCGGGACTCAACACCTGGATTTCCTTGAACCCCTTGCCCTGCGCGTGGGCCGGCGTCATGCGCAAGTCGATCGCGAAGTTGCCCATCGAGTAGAAGACCGGTTTGCCGCGATAAACCTCCACGCCTTTCAGAATGTGCGCGTGGTGGCCGAGGATCATGTCCACGCCCGCATCAATGGCGGCGCGAGCCACCTCCTGCTGATAGTCGGCCAGGACGGCGGGGATGAAATGGATGCCCCAGTGGATCGACATGACGACCACGTCGGCCATCGCCTTCGCCTTGGCCACATCGGCGACCATCGCGTCGATGTCGGCCCTCAGGGCGTGGGTGTGAATGCGGGCGGGCGTACCGGGCTGGTCCGGCTCGATCTGCTCGTAAATGGTCCAGGCCCGCATCGGCGCGCATCCAGGACGGTCCGCCTCGGCCCAGTAGTGGGATGGCAGGATAGAGTTATAGGCCAGGAAGGCGACCCGAACGCCGTTGGCTTCCTCGACCACCGGCTCCCGGGCCTCGGCAATGTTCGCGCCTACGCCCACGACCGCGAGGCCAGCATCCTTCAGGTTGCCGATGGTGTCGAAGAAGCCATCGCGTCCCCAATCGAGGCAATGATTGCCGCTGAACGAGACGATAGTGAAACCCGCGTCTTTCATGGCCGCCGCGCTGGACGCCTTAGCGCGGTGCGTGTGGCGCACTTGGGGCAACCGCGCCCCGCGTTCAGTCAGGTTCACTTCCAGCTGACAGAAGGCGATGTCCGCCTTTCGCACCTCCTCCCGAACCAGCGCAAAACAGTCCCGTGGATCCTCGCGATCCGGTCCGATATCGGCGACGGCATAGAGGCGCGCGGACCCGGTCATGACGCCTTCAACCGGGGCAAGGCCGCG
>CAMLNY010000294.1 GCA_946481405.1 uncultured Brevundimonas sp.
GGCCGACCTCGTCCTTCGCGGCGGGGCCGTCTACACGCTCTCGCCCGCGAACCCCACCGCATTGGCGAACCGGTCCTGCGACCGCACGGTCAGCTTCCGCACGCTGCGCCCGAACAGGAAGATCGGCGCGATCAGCAGGGGCGCGGTCAGAAGAACCATGGCCGTGAGCTTGGGACTGACGATGAACAGCAGGATCACTCCGCCGATCAGGGTCAGGAAGTTCCTGAGCGCAAACGACACCGAGGTCGTCAGCAGGGTCTCGACCAGGGCGATGTCGGTCGTCAGCCGACTCAGCACCTCGCCCGTCCGCATCTTCGCGAAGAAGGCCGGGTCCAGCGTCAGGATGCGGTCGAACAGCGCCTTTCGGAGGTCCGCCACCATCCGTTCGCCGGTCTTGGTGACGTAGAAATACCGGACCGCCGTCGCGACGCCGAGAATGACCGCGTTGAGGCCCAGGAACAGGAACCAGCGATTGATGTCGCGTCCGCCGTTCTCGAAGCCGTGGTCGATGGCCCCCCGCGCCGTGGCCGTGAGGGCCAGCGACGCCGCCGTCGAACCCAGCAGCCAGAAGCCCGCGATCAGGGCGTCCATCCGATGCTGCATCAGATAGGGCCACAGCCGCAGCAAGGGCCGCACGTCGCGCCGCTTCTCGCGCCGCTGGCCCGCCTCGCCCATCTGCTCGACCAGCAGGGCGCCCGCGCCGGGCCGTCCGACCGCCTCCGGGCTGGATTGAGCGTCGAGGGGCGGCGGAGAGGCTGTCATGCGGGGCTCTTGCCCCGGATCGCCCTGCGGTGTAAACGCCGCCGCTCATTCCCGCCGGGATCACTGGCGGGTTTTCTCATTTTCGCGCACCGATGGTCGGCATCATCACCGCGCAGAGACCGGATTGAAGACCATGAAAGCGGACACGCACCCCGACTACCACTTCATCACCGTCACCCTGACGAACGGCACGACGTACCAGACCCGGTCGACCTACGGTAAGGAAGGCGATGTCCTGAACCTCGACATCGATCCGTCGACGCACCCGGCCTGGACCGGCGGCAACCAGCAGCTGATGGACCGCGGCGGCCGCGTTTCGCGCTTCAACAACAAGTTCGGTGGCTTCATCAAGAAGTAAGCCCCGTCGTTGCCGCCTTCAGCGGTGCGACAAAGTCGACACGGAAAGCGCCGGTCCTGTGACCGGCGCTTTTTGTTTGTCCGGAACGTCGATAACATGCGCCCGTTCGACTCCCGGGCGTGGACACGGGGCTCCACGAGGCGTCGGACGAAGGCAGACTGGACCATGAATCGACGCGAACTCACTCTCGGCGCCGCCGTCTCGGCGATCGCCGGCTCTGCTGCGGCTCAGACCGCACCGCAGGGCGCGTCGCCCCAGGCCGCCGTCGCCGGCCCGGTCAGCCCCTATCAGGCCGCCTTCCTGGCCCAGCTGGACCGCCTGCCCGTCGCCGTCCAGCCCGACGTCCGCGCCTTCTATGAGCTGAACGGCTGGCGTCCGGTGTGGAACGCCGCCCGTCTGCGCACCCTCAACCAAGCCGCCGGCCGCGCCGAGCGTCACGGCCTGTCGACCTCGCAATACTTCGACTTCGTCGGTCTGGCCGCCGATCCCGACACGGCGGACATGCGCACCACCGCCGCTGCCATCGCCTACGCCCGCGTCCTCGCCGAGGGCGCCGTCCGACCCGAGACGGTCGAAGAGCTGTGGGAGATGGAAAAGAACCGGGTCGACCTGCCCGTCGGCCTGAACGATGCCCTCGTCCAGAACAAGCTGGTGGAGTGGTACGAAGGTCTGGCCCCGACCGACATCGGCTACAACAATCTGTCGGCCGGCTATGTCCGCTACCGCCGCATCATCAACCAGGGCGGCTGGCCGCGTTTCCAGTCCCGCTCCGGCACGATCGAGCCGGGTTCGAGCGACAACCGCATCCCCGCCATCATCGCGCGGCTGGTCGCCGAGGGCGATCTGTCGGCCGCCGACGGCCAGCGACTGACGGCGCAGGGTCTCGTCTATGGCCCGGAACTTCAGACCGCGATGCGCGGCTTCCAGGCCCGCCACGGCCTGGCCGCCGACGGCCGCATTGGCGCCGGCACCCAGAGTTCGCTCGGCGCCTCTGCCGAGGATCGCGCCCGTCAGATCGCACTGAACCTGGAACGTCGCCGCTGGCTGAAGCGCGACCTCAATCCCGAGCGGATCGAGGTCAACACCGCCGCCGCCATCATGGTCTACTGGAAGGACGGTCGCCCGGTTCACTCCAATCGCGTCGTCTGCGGCGCGCCCGCGACCCAGACGCCCAGCCTCGAGAAGCCCTTCGCCTCGGTCGTGGCCAATCCGCCCTGGTACGTCCCGGCCGGCATCGCCCGTCGCGAGATCCTGCCGCGCGGCCCGGGCTACCTGGCCGCCAACAACATGTACGTTTCGAACGGCACCGTCATCCAGCGCGCCGGCCCGACGGCCGCTCTGGGCTATGTGAAGTTCGAGCTGCGCGACAGCTACGCCATCTTCCTGCACGACACCCCGTCCAAGGCCGCCTTCAACCTGTCGATGCGCCAGCGCTCGCACGGCTGCGTCCGCGTCCAGAATGCGGTGGAGTTCGCCCGCCTCCTGCTCTCGCCCGATCCCACCCTGCTGGGCGAGTTCGACGACGCCCAGGTCAGCCGCGACACCCGCCGCATCCAGACCGGCCGCGAGATCACCGTGCGCCTGCTCTACTGGACCGCCTTCGTCGACGGTCAGGGCCGCGTCGCCTTCCGCGAGGATGTCTACCGCCGCGACCAGAAGCTGGCCGAGGCTCTCGGCATCGCCGTCAGCCTGCCGGCGGTCGTGGACGACGGCCGCACCGACGCCAACGACGTCGGGCCGTAAGCGTTTCCGGACCTAGGTCCGGAACGCCGCTTCGAGCATGCCTAGCTGGCTCAGCACCGGGTTCGCGTCCGGGGCCGGGGCCTCATCGAGATACATCCGCTTGTCCAGATACAGGACGCGGTCGTGCAGCTTCTCGGCGCGGACCAGATATTCGACCAGGGCGATCGGCATCTCCGGATGGCCCGGTTCGCCTTCGACCTTGCGCTCCGAGAGACGATAGCGCGGCTCGCACGCGGCTTCCGGCGTCATGTCGCCTTCCCGCACGGCGCGCTGCACCAGCAGCCACGACGCCACCTGCATCAGGCGGGTGGTCAGCTTCATGCTCTCGGCGGCATACGCCAAGGCAGCCGAGCGCGACAGAAGCTTGGATTCCCGCCGGCCGTCGCCATCCAGATAGGCGGCGGTCTCCTCGACCAGCTCCATCCCTTCCTGGAAGGTGCGCTCGAACAGTTCGGAGCGCGCGAAATCGCGGATCTCTCCGGCGCGCGACGCCGGGGTCG
>CAMLNY010000295.1 GCA_946481405.1 uncultured Brevundimonas sp.
CTTCACGCCGCGGCCGGCGGTCTTGCCCTTGCCGGAGCCGGGGCCGCGGCCGACGCGCATGCGCTTCTTGTGGGCGCCTTCGTTGTCGCGAATTTCGTTCAGTTTCATGTGCCTGATCCTTTCGGGTGCTAGCGCCCGGGTCAGACCCGGACTCGGCGTGATTTCAATGTGTGGATCCGGTCGAAACGACCGAACCCGGAACTTCAAGGTCGCGCGCTATAGCGGCTCCCCACAAAGCAGTAAAGGCGACTCTCGCGAGCCGCCCCTACCTGGTCGCCCTGCCCTCTCCGGCTGGAGAGGATAAGGCTTACTTTTCGACGATCGTGGTCAGGTGAGCGACCTTGGCGATCATGCCGCGGACCGACGGGGTGTCCTCCAGCGTGGACTCGCGGCCCATGCGGTTCAGACCCAGACCCACCAGGGTGGCGCGCTGGTCGTTCTTGCGGCGGATCGGCGAGCCGATCTGCTTGACGGTGACGGTTTTCTTCTCGGCCACGACTTAGGACTCCACGGCTTCGGCTTCGACCGGCGCCGAGGCGCCGTCATTGCGGCGGCCCATCAGGTCGGAGACCTTCTTGCCGCGCTTCGAAGCGACCTGACGCGGCGACGACTGGACCTTGAGGGCCTCGAACGTCGCACGGATCATGTTGTAGGGGTTCGACGAGCCCGAGGACTTGGCCACGACGTCGTGGACGCCAAGGGTTTCCAGGACCGCACGCATCGGACCGCCGGCGATGACGCCCGTTCCCGGAGGCGCGGCGCGCATCATGATCTTGCCGGCGCCCCAACGGCCAGCGCCGTCGTGGTGCAGGGTGCGGATGGCTTCCGGCACTTCGCGCGCCTTGCCGTGACCGAAGCCGACGCGACCCTTGCCGTCACCGACGACCATCAGGGCTGCGAAGGAGAAACGACGGCCGCCCTTAACGGTGGCGGCGACGCGGTTGATGTGAACCAGCTTCTCGACGATGTCCGATTCCGGAGCGTCGACCGCCGGGGCGTTGCGGTTGTCGCGACGATTACGATCGCCGCCGCCGCGTTGGGGAGCTTGCGCCATCTGTGCGGTCCTTAGAAGTTCAGGCCGGCTTCACGCGCGGCTTCCGCCAGCGCCTTCACCCGTCCGTGGTAGATGTAGCCGCCGCGGTCGAAGACCACATCGGTGACGCCCTTCTCGATGGCGCGCTGGGCGACCAGCTTGCCGATCGCAGCAGCGGCTTCCTTGTTGGAACCCTTGGAGGTGCCGGCCTTTTCGCCTTCCAGCGACGAGGCGGAAGCCACCGTGACGCCCTTGGCGTCGTCGATGATCTGGGCCGAGATGTTCTTGTCCGAGCGGTGAACCGACAGACGCAGACGACCGTTCGCGACGGCCTTGAGGCGGCGACGGTTGCGCTCGGCGCGGCGCTTGGCTTGTTGTTGCAGAGAAAGAGCCATGGCTTACTTCTTCTTGCCTTCCTTGCGACGAACGGTTTCGCCCGCGTAGCGGACGCCCTTGCCCTTGTAGGGCTCCGGCGGACGCAGCTTGCGGATGTTGGCGGCCAGTTCGCCCACGACTTGCTTGTCCGGGCCCGAGATCTTGATCTCGGTTTGCTTCGGCACCGCGAAGGTCACGCCGGCCGGAGCCTTGATGTCCACTTCGTGCGAGAAGCCGAGTTGCAGCGACAGGTCGTTGCCCTTCATGGCGGCGCGGTAACCCACGCCGACCAGTTCCAGCGAACGCTCGCAGCCGGTGGTGACGCCGGTGACCATGTTGTCGAGCAGGGTGCGCGACAGACCCCACATCGCGCGGGCGCGCTGGGTGTCGTTACGGGTGACCAGATTCAGGACATCGCCTTCGTGCTTGACCTCGACCTCTTCGGCCACGGTCCACGAACGCTCGGCCTTGGGGCCTTTCACGGTCACGGTCTGGCCGTCGATGGTGACGGTCACGCCTTTCGGCACGGTGATGGGACGTTTTCCGATACGGGACATCTTAGTAGACCCTGCAGAGGACTTCGCCGCCGACGTTGGCGTCGCGAGCAGCGGCGTCGGACATGACGCCCTTCGAAGTCGAAAGGATCGAGATGCCCAGGCCGTTCTTGACCGGCTTCAGGTCGTTGATCGCCGAATAGACGCGGCGGCCCGGCTTGGACACGCGAGCGATTTCAGCGATGACCGGCTGGCCGTCGAAGTACTTGAGCTCGATCTCGAACTGCGGGAACTCGCCGGGATTCTGAACCAGCGAATAGCCGCGGATGTAGCCTTCGTCCTGCAGCACGTCGAGGACGCGCTGGCGCAGACGCGAGGCCGGCGTGAGCACTTTCGAACGCTTGCGCATCGCCGCGTTCTTCATGCGAGCGATCATGTCGCTCAGGGGATCGTTGATCATCATGTCTGTCGCTCCCCTTACCAGCTGGACTTCGTCAGGCCCGGGATCTGACCCAGGTTGCCGAGTTCGCGCAGCGCGATCCGGCTCATCTTGAGCTTGCGATAGAAGGCCCGCGGACGGCCCGTCACTTCGCAGCGGTTGCGGATCCGGACGGCGGCCGAGTTACGCGGCAGCTCGGCCAGCTTCAGGCGGGCGTCGAAACGCTCTTCCAGAGGCAGGCTCTCGTCGTTGGCGGTCGCCTTCAGGGCGGCCCGCTTCGCGGCATACTTCGCAACCAGGGCCTTGACGGCTTCGTTGCGGTTTACGGCGCTTTTCTTTGCCATTGTGCTTTTCCCTTCCCGCTCAGTTCTTCACGAACGGGAACTTGAACTCGGTGAGAAGCGCGCGCGCCTCGTCATCGGTCCTGGCCGTGGTGCAGACGATAATGTCCATGCCCCACATCTGGTCGATCTGGTCGTAGTTGATCTCCGGGAACACGATGTGCTCCTTCAGACCCATGGCGTAGTTGCCGCGACCGTCGAACGACGTCGGCTTCAGGCCCCGGAAGTCCTTCACGCGCGGCAGGGCGATCGTGATCAGACGGTCCAGGAACTCGTACATCTGGTCGCCGCGCAGGGTGACCTTGCCGCCGATGACCATGCCTTCGCGCAGCTTGAAGCCGGCGATGGAGGTGCGGGCCTTGGTGGCCACGGCCTTCTGACCGGCGATCTGGGTCAGATCCTTGAGGGCAGCGTTGGCCTTCTTGGAGTCTGCGACGGCTTCACCGATGCCCATGTTCAGCACGATCTTCTCGAGCTTCGGCATCTGCATCGGGTTGGTGTAACCGAACTTCTCGGTCATCACGCCCTTGATGCGGTCGTTGTACTCGGTCTTGAGCCGGGGGGTGTCGTTCGCCTCGCTCGGGCAGACGAGCATGCTGACATTGATCGAGCGGCTCTCGCCCGAGCAGCGGCAGGTGCTGACCTTGAAGTTCGTCTTCCGTTTCTCGAA
>CAMLNY010000296.1 GCA_946481405.1 uncultured Brevundimonas sp.
GACGAAAAACACCATGACGAAACGGACGAAATCGCCGCTGTTCGCACTCTTCACGAACCGTGATCCAGCAGTATAGGGCAGCCGCGAACCAGGGCGCGGAAAAAAGGGCGCGAGTCCCGCTGTGAGTGACGGAGGCGGGATTTTGATGTCGAACAGAAAAATATGTTCGACAGAAATTGGGCGCTACCTCCAACCTCCGTGCACCCCGGCGAAGGCCGGGATCAGGCCGCCAGCAGCACGAGAGCCACCGAGGGATCCGGGCTCTGCTGGAAGGAGACAACCCGCCATCCGGCCGTCTCCGCCATGGCCTTCACGCTGGCTTCAGTGAATTTCCGCGAGCTTTCGGTGTGGATGGTCTCGCCGGCCTCGAACGGTATGGCGACCGAGCCGATGTGAACCTGCATCGCCCTGGTCGCGCGCAGATGCATTTCCATGCGCGACTTCTCCCCGTTCCAGAGGGCGACGTGTGCGAAGGCGTCGAGGTCGAAATCGGCGCCCAGTTCGCGGTTGGCCCGGACCAGCAGGTTTTTGTTGAACGCCGCCGTCACGCCCTGCGCATCGTCATAGGCGGCGACCAGCACGGCCGGGTCCTTCACCAGATCGACGCCGAGGATGAACAGGGACGACGGTCCCAGCCGGTCACGCGCATTCGCGAGGAAGGCCACGGCCTGATCCGGCTCCAGATTGCCGATGGTCGAGCCGGGGAAGAAGCCGACGCGCCGACCGCGACCCAGCTCCGGCAAAGGCGCGAGGTTGAGGAAGTCGCCGACCATGGGGGCCACCTCCATATGCGGGTAGGCCTGCGCGATGCTGGCGGCGGCGGCGTTCAGCGCGTCGGGGCTGATGTCGATGGGCACATAGGCCTGAAGCGTCGGGGCGGAATCCAGCAGGATCCGCGTCTTCTCGCTGGCGCCCGAGCCGAACTCGACGAGGACGGCGTTGTCGCCGAAATGCTCGGTCAGGCCAGGCGCCATGGTCCTGAGGAGGGCCGCCTCCTGACGGGTCGGATAGTACTCCGGCAGGCGGGTGATGTCCTCGAACAGGTCCGACCCGGCGGCGTCGTAGAACCATTTCGGCGAGACCGACTTCCCGGGCCGCGACAGGCCGGCGACCAGTTCGGCGCGGAAGCGGGCGGTCTCCAGATCCTCGATGCGCGCGCGTTCGCCCGCTGCGGCGTCAGAGGCAAGCCGAAGGCCCATAAAGGCCCAACGCTGGTGCGGATAGAAGAAGTTGCGGTAGGTGGCGCGGCTGTGGCCAGTGGGCGTGCCGTAGGAACCGCCGCGCAGAACCCGCTGATTGGCCATGAATTTCCCGTTGTACTCCGAAGCCGTGCCTTCGGTCGGCTGGAAGCCCGGGTAAGGGGAATAAGCGCTGGCTGTGTGCTGCCAGACCTCGTTGTAGAGGTTGGAAAAGACGTCGGGGGCGGTGGCGACCGCGCTCTCCCACTCCGCCTCGGTCGGCAAGCGCTTGCCGGCCCAGTGGGCGTAGGCGTCGGCCTCATAGGCGCTGATGTGGCGGACCGGGACCTCGGGATCGACCGGCGCCCGGCCGGCGAGGCCCAGGACCGTCCATTGGCCGTCGTCCTCGCGCCAGTAGAGGGGGGCGTCCCAGCCTTCCGCCTTCACCACGGCCCAGCCGTCGGCCAGCCAGAGCTCGGGCCGCCGGTAACCACCGTCCGCCATGAAGGCCAGCCACTGGCCGTTTGTGACGAGGTCGTGGTCCATCAGGAAAGGCTCCAGCCATACGCGATGGCGCGGCCCCTCATTGTCGAAGGCGAAGTCGGGACCGGCATGGCCGATGTCGACGAGGCCGCCCTCGAACCGGGTCGCCCCTCCCCGCGCCGGTTGCAGCGGCCCGCCCGGGCGCGGCTCCATGATGTAGGCGGCCGGGTCCAGCGGCGACTTCGACATCAGGTGCAGCAGGTCCATCAGGAAAAGCTCCTGATGCTGCTGGTCATGGTTCAGGCCGAGGACGAAGAGATAGTCCTCGAGCCCCTCGAACCCCTGTTCGATCCGCTCGGCCATGCGGCGGTCGATCTCGGCGCGGTAGGCCAGGACCTCGTCCAGCGACGGGCGGGTCTGAAGCCCGCGCTCGGGGCGTTCGACGCGGCGGCCGAGGCTTTCGTAGTAGGAGTTGAACAACTGCTGGAAGCGCGGATCGACCGGCTCATAACCGGGCTGGCTCGCCAGGATCATGGCCTCGAAGAACCAGCTGGCATGGGCCAGATGCCATTTTCCCGGGCTGGCGTCGGGCATCGACTGGGCCGACAGATCCTCGGGCGAGAGCCGCTCGGCCAGCGCCGGCATGGCGGCGCGGACGGCGTCGTAACGGCCCAGACCATCCGCTCCGGAGGAGTCGGTTCGCGCGCAGGCTTTCATCGGACAGGCTCCAGCAACGCGAAACAGCCCCCGTGGTCGTCCGCGTCCAGCCTAACACATCTGTTCTGGTTTCGTTGCCTTCAAGGGCGACCAGGTCCAACTGCTGACACCGGGTGGCAGCAGTGCGGCGTCAGACGTCAGCCGGCGGCCTCGGCCTCTGCGGTCCACATGGCCAGCTCCGACCGGAAGTCGGGGTCCCCTTCGCGGCTGACGTTGTCGATACGCCAACCAGCGGCCTCGCGGACCAGATTCAGCACCATCGACGTCTGGGCCTCCCCCTGTGTGATCGTGATGGCGGCGTCGGCGCTCGTCGCGCCCGTCGGGGTGATCTGCAGCTCGCTGACAGCAAGGCCCGCCGGGTCCTGGCAGTTGCACAGGGGATCGGAGTTGTAACCTTCCGGCGCGGCGGCTTCGTAGGTCTTCATGGCCTGCCAGGTCGCGGCGGACCACAGCGCCTGCTCGCCCAGCGGCGCCGGACCGTCGGCGGCCAAAGACGCGTAGATTTCGCGCACGAAGGCTTCGGCGCCGTCGGCGGCCGGAGCAGCAGCAGCGGCGGGCGCTTCGGCTCTGGGAGCTTCAGGGGCTTCGGCGGGCTGGCAGGCGGCCAGGGTCAGGGCAGCGCCAGCGGCGGCCAGAACGTACAGACGCATCGGAAGTCTCCCCCGCCCCATCGGCGGCAAGAGCTGAGCGTGGTGACTTTCCTAAGCCGCGTCAATCACTTCGGCGCAAGAAGGGCGTCACCCCCGCAGCGCGTGCGGGGGTGAGGGATGGCGTCAGCGAACCGGCTTGCCGCCGTGTTTGGCGTATTCCAGCCGGGCGATGGTGCGGTTGTGCACCTCGTCCGGGCCGTCGGCGAGACGCAGGGTGCGCACCGTGGCGTACATCTCCGCCAGAGGCGTATCGGCCGAGACGCCCGCGGCGCCGAACGCCTGGATGGCGTCGTCGAGGATCTGCAGC
>CAMLNY010000297.1 GCA_946481405.1 uncultured Brevundimonas sp.
ATCAGCCTGTGCGCTGATCCTCCAAGGTTTTTGAGAACCATTCGCATGTCGAACCCTATCGGCGACGCGGCTGACGACCAGACCGGTCGCTTCGTCACCCAGCCCAACGGCCGCCCCCGCCCCCTGTCCCCGCACCTGCAGACATGGCGCTGGCACATCACCATGACAGCCTCGATCCTGTTCCGGATCACCATCGGCGCGGCCAGCGTGGGCGCGATCCTGGTCGTGGCCTGGCTGGCCGCCCTCGCCTTTGGCCCGGACGCCTTCGCCGGCTTCCAGGGCCTCGCGGACTCGCCGCTCGGTCTCTTCGTCGGCTTCGGCCTGACGGTGGTCCTGTTCTCCTTCCTGCTGAACGGCGCGCGCCACCTTTACAACGACACCGGCAACGGCCTGACGGTGAAGTCGGCCAACACCCTGTCCGCGATCGCCGTTTACGGCCCGGTTCCGCTGGCGATCCTCTTCTGGGTCGCCCTGTTCGCCACGGGGAGGGTTTCGCTGTGAGCGCTCCGGCCCACTTCAGGAACGGCGTCAAGATTTCCGAGCGCCACGGCGCCGGCGAATGGACGCTGGAGAAGATCCTTCTCGGGCTGCTGATGCCGCTCGGCGTCTGGCTCCTGTTCGCCGCCTTCACCCTCGCCGGCGCGGAATACGACGTGGTCCTGCAATGGTTCGCCAGCCGGCTGAACGCGGGCTTGCTGACCGCCACGGCCCTGGTCTTCTTCGGCTACGCCAGCCTAGCGTGGAAGGTCATCATTGAGGACTATATCCACCGGCCGGGCAACAAGGCGCTGCTGATCGGCCTGTCGAACCTGATCTTCCTTCTGCTGGCCGCCGCCAGCGTCTTCTTCATCGTGCGGCTGGCGCTGGGTTCGGCGCCGCTTCCGGCCGGCTTCGGGATCTGAGATGGCTGACTATCAACTCGTCGATCATGAGTATGACGTCGTCGTCGTCGGCGCCGGCGGCTCAGGCCTGCGCGCCGCCCTCGGCGCGGCCCAGCAGGGCCTGAAGGTCGCCTGCGTCACCAAGGTCTTCCCCACCCGCTCCCACACCGTGGCGGCCCAAGGCGGCATCTCCGCCTCGCTCGGCAACATGGGCGAGGATTCCTGGAAATGGCACATGTACGACACCGTCAAGGGGTCGGACTGGCTGGGCGACCAGGACGCCATCGAATATCTGGTCCGCGAGGCCCCCAAGGCCGTCTACGAACTGGAACACTGGGGCGTGCCCTTCTCGCGCACCAATGAGGGCAAGATCTATCAGCGCGCCTTCGGCGGCATGACCCGCAACTACGGCGAGGGCCCTGTCCAGCGCACCTGCGCCGCCGCCGACCGTACCGGCCACGCTATCCTGCACACCCTCTACGGCCAGTCGGTCCGTCGCGAGGTCGAGTTCTTCATCGAGTATTTCGCCCTCGACCTGATCATGCAGGACGGCGCCTGCACCGGCGTTACCGCCTGGAAGCTGGACGACGGGACGCTCCACCAGTTCCGCGCCAAGCTGGTCATCCTGGCCACCGGCGGCTACGGCCGCGCCTATTTCTCGGCGACCTCGGCCCACACCTGCACCGGCGACGGCAACGCCATGGTGCTGCGCGCCGGCCTGCCGCTGCAGGACATGGAGTTCGTGCAGTTCCATCCGACCGGCATCTACGGCGCGGGCTGCCTGATCACCGAGGGCGCGCGCGGCGAGGGCGGCTATCTCACCAACAGCGAGGGCGAGCGGTTCATGGAACGCTACGCCCCGTCGGCCAAGGATCTGGCGAGCCGCGACGTCGTCTCCCGCTCCATGACCATGGAGATCCGCGAAGGTCGCGGCGTGGGTCCGAAGAAGGACCACATCTTCCTCCACCTCGACCACCTCGACCCGAAGATCCTGCACGAGCGCCTGCCCGGCATCTCGGAATCAGCCAAGATCTTCGCCGGCGTCGATGTGACCAGGGAGCCGATCCCGGTCATCCCGACCGTCCACTACAACATGGGCGGCATCCCCACGAACTATCACGGCGAGGTTCTGACCAAGGTCGGCGACAACGCCGACACGGTGGTTCCCGGCCTGATGGCCGTCGGCGAGGCGGCCTGCGTCTCGGTGCACGGCGCCAACCGTCTGGGCTCCAACTCCCTGACCGACCTGGTCGTCTTCGGCCGCGCCGCGGGCCTCCGCGCCGGCGAGATCGTCGACAAGGCCGCGCCGGTCCCTGCCGCCCCGGCTTCGGCCACGGCCCCCCACCTCGCCCGCTTCGACAGGTTCCGCTACGCCAACGGCTCGTCCTCGACCGCGAGACTCCGCAACGAGATGCAGCACGCCATGCAGTCCGATGCGGCGGTGTTCCGCACCGGCTCCTCGCTGAACGAAGGCGTCCAGAAGCTGCGTGACATCCACGCCCGCTCGGCCGACATCAAGACCACCGACCGCGGCCTGATCTGGAACACGGATCTGGTCGAGGCGCTGGAATACGACAACCTGATCGAGAACGCCCTGGTCACCATCGAGGGCGCGGCGAACCGCGAGGAAAGCCGTGGGGCCCACGCCCGCGAGGACTTCCCGGATCGCAACGACGAGGTCTGGATGAAGCACACCCTGGCCTGGCGTCGCGCCGGGGAGGGCGTCTCGATCGACTATCGTCCGGTCCACACCTACACGATGTCCGACGACATCGAGTACATCAAACCCAAGGCTCGGGTGTACTAACCATGGTCCAACTCACCCTCCCCCGCGGCTCCGCCCCCACCCAGGGCAAGGTCCACAAGGCTCCGGCCGGCGCGAAGAACGTCAAGACCTACAAGGTCTACCGCTACGATCCCAACGTCGACGCCAACCCGTCGTGGGACGTCTACGAGGTCTCGGCCGACGATCACGGCCCGATGCTTCTGGACGCCCTGATCTACATCAAGAACGAGATCGACCCGACCCTGTCGTTCCGTCGTTCTTGCCGCGAGGGCATCTGCGGCTCCTGCTCGATGAACATCGACGGCCGCAACACCCTGGCCTGCACCAAGGGCTGGGACGAATGCTCGTCCTCGACCATCGCCATCGGTCCGCTGCCGCACCAGCCGGTCATCAACGCCTTCGCCGAACGCGCGAAGCAGGGCGGCACGCGCGTCGGCCGCCAGCTCCGGCTCCACGCCGACGAGCCGCGCGTCCGGTCGGAGGGCCCGGACCGCCGCCGCCACGCCGCTGGCCACCGACGAGCGGATCGTCGAGTCGATCCGCGACAGCGAGAATTTCAGGCCGTTGTCAGTCAGCAGCCGGATCACGCCCAGCGCCGCCCGACGCAGCGCGAATGGGTCTTTCGATCCCGTCGGTTTCGCGCCGATTTTGAAAAAGCCGGC
>CAMLNY010000298.1 GCA_946481405.1 uncultured Brevundimonas sp.
TGGTGCAGGTCGGTGATCCGGACCCCGTCGTTCTTGGCGTAGAACTGGAACAGCAGGGCGTCCTGGGTCTTGGTCATGTGGTAGATCGACCCGGGGTTCGGCGGGAACAGGATCTCCTGTTCGGTGGGGCCGAAATCGGTCTGGACCGTCACCTTCAGATAGCCTTCCGGAATGCGCAGGCCGGCGGTGGTGTAGCCATAGACCCCCATGGTCCCGAGGTGGGCCAGATGGACGTCCAGCCCGCTCTCGACGATGGCGGCGAGCAGGTGGTTGGTGGCGTTCAGATTGTTGTCGACGGTGTAGAGCTTGTGCCGCGCCGACTTCATTGAATAGGGGGCGGCCCGCTGTTCGGCGAAATGGACAACCGAATCGGGCTTTTCGTCACGGATCAGGGCGACGAGGCGGTCGAACTCCTTGCCCACCGTCAGATTGACGAAGCCGATCTCGCGGCCCGAGACCTCCTTCCACGCGGCGATGCGCTCGCCCATGGTCCGGATGGGGGTCAGGGACTGGACCTCCAGCTCGTTGTCGATGTTGCGCCGGCTCAGGTTGTCGACGATCACGACCTCCCAGCCCTGCGCCGACAGGTGCAGCGCCGTGGGCCAGCCGCAGAAGCCGTCCCCGCCCAGAACCAGTACCTTCATCGTCTTCAGTCTCCGCCCTCGAATCCCTGCCTAACCGAAGGCGGGCAGTGGAGCAAAGCGGGGCTGTGGTCAGAGCAGGGGCGTTATCGCCGCACGCGCCGCTTCGCCCAGGTCGGGGTGTTTCAGCGCATAGGCCACGTTGGCGCGCAGCAGGCCGACGGGATCGCCGCAGTCATAGGTGGTCCCGTCGTATTCCAGCGCGTGGAAGTTCCGGACCTTCATCAGCCGCGCCATGGCGTCGGTCAGCTGGATCTCGCCGCCCGCGCCCGTCTGCTGATCGGCCAGAAGGGGGAATATGTCCGGCGTCAGGACATAGCGGCCCGAGATGAACAGGTTCGACGGCTCGGTCCCGAGCGGCGGCTTCTCGACCATGCCGGTCATGCGGTTCAGCCGACCCTCGCGGCCGTCGAGCGCCACGATGCCGTACTTGTGGGTCTCGCCCTCGGGCGCCGGTTCGACGACGACGACGTTGCCGCCGGTCTGTTCGTGGGCCTCGATCGCCTGCTTCAGAGCCGGAGTGTCGGCCATCATCAGCATGTCGGCGAGGATGACGGCGAAGGGCTCGTCGCCGATCAGGTCGCGGGCGCAGAAGACGGCGTGGCCCAGACCCAGCGGGGCCATCTGGCGCACGAAGCTCATTTCGCCGGGCTTCGGCAGGTCGGCGGTGACCAGATCGAGGATGACGTCCTTGCCCTTGGCCTTGAGGATGGCCTCCATCTCATAGGCGTGGTCGAAATAGTCCTCGATCGAGGTCTGGCCGCGCCCGACGACGAAGATCATGTGCTCGATGCCTGAGGCCCGCGCCTCCTCGACGATGTGCGACAGGATCGGCCTATCGAACACATTGAGCATGTTCTTGGGCGTCGTCTTGGCGGCGGGCAGGACCCGCGTGCCGAGGCCGGCGACGGGCAGAACGGCCTTGCGGACGCGGGAGGCGGGGGTGGTCATCAAGGGGTTCCTCAGAGCGACGGGGAGCCTAACGTATGTCCGACGCTTTCGTCTCCTCCCCATGCTTCGCACAGGGAGGAGACTTTCACATCACTCGACGGTGACGCTCTTGGCGAGGTTCCGGGGCTGGTCGACGTCGGCGCCCTTCACCACGGCCACATGATAGGCCAGCAGCTGGATTGGGGCGGACATCACGAGGGACGAGATCAGGGGATCCGAGGCCGGCGGGAGCGTGTTTGGCGCCCTCCGGGTCGGTGATGAAGACCACCTGACCGCCACGCGCCATGACCTCGCTCATGTTCGAGGCCGACTTCTCGAACCACGAATCGAAGGGGGCCAGGATGATGATCGGCGTGGCCTCGTCGACCAGGGCGATCGGGCCGTGCTTCAGCTCGCCGGCGGCATAGCCCTCGGCGTGGATATAGCTGATCTCCTTCAGCTTCAGCGCGCCTTCCAGGGCGAGCGCCGACATGGGGCCGCGACCGAGGTAGAGGACGTCCTTGGCCTTGGCGATATCGGCGGCGATCTCCTTGAGGGAATCCTCCAGACCGATGGCCTCGGCGATCAGGCGCGGCGCCTCCAGAAGAACGTGGACCAGCCGCTTCTCTTCCGTCTCGTCGATCCGGCCGCGCGCCTTGGCCGCCGCGATGGCGATGGCGATCATGACCGAGACCTGGGCGGTGAAGGCCTTGGTCGAGGCGACGCCGATCTCGGGTCCGCAATGGATCGGCCAGACGACATCGGCTTCGCGGGCAATGGTTGATTCCGTCGCGTTGACGATGGCGGCCGACGTCATGCCCGCCTCGATGCAGTGGCGGAAGGCGGCCAGTGTGTCGGCGGTCTCGCCCGACTGCGACATGGCGATGGCCAGGGCGTTCGGACGCAGCGACGGATTCCGGTAGCGGAACTCCGAGGCGATCTCGACGTCCACGGGCAGGTCGGCCAGCTGTTCGATCAGGTAGCGGCCGATCATCCCGGCGATCCAGGAGGTGCCGCAGGCGACGATCTGGATCCGGTCGAGCGCGGCGAAGTCCACGCCCTGGACCCTCGTGCGGTCGGTCAGGGTGTCGACATAGGCGGCGATGGTGCGCTGGCACCCCTCCGGCTGGTCATGGATCTCCTTTTCCATGAAGTGCCGGTAGTTGCCCTTCTCCATCAGGACGGCGGAGGCGGGGACGGTCTTGACCGCGCGCGCGACCTCCTTGCCGGAGGCGTCGAAGACGCGGGCGCCGCCGTGGGTGGCGATGACGTAGTCGCCATCTTCCAGATAGGTGATCTTGTTGGTGAACGGCCCCAGAGCGAGGCCGTCGGAGCCGATGAACATCTCGCCGTCGCCATGCCCGACGGCCAGCGGCGGGCCGTTCCGGGCGGCCAGGATGACGTCGTCCTCTCCGGACACGAGGACGCAGAGCGCGAAGGCGCCTGACAGCCGGTCCAGCGTCGCCTTGAAGGCGTCGAGCGGCGACAGCCCGGCGGCCAGTTCCGAATCGAGCAGATGGGCGACGACCTCGGTGTCCGTCTGGGACGAGAAGACGCGGCCCGCCGCGATCAGTTCGGCCTTCAGCTCGGCGAAATTCTCGATGATGCCGTTGTGGACCACGGCCACGCGCCCGGCGATGTGCGGGTGGGCGTTGGCCTCGGTCGGGGCGCCGTGGGTGGCCCAGCGGGTGTGGCCGATGCCGGTGGTGGCCTCCAGTGGATGGCGCGCTAGCACCTTTTCCAGTTCCTTCA
>CAMLNY010000299.1 GCA_946481405.1 uncultured Brevundimonas sp.
CTGATCTCGCTGAGTTAGATTGGGCCTGCCGGGCCTACCAAACCCCGACATCAAAAACGGCCCGGCTCCTCAGAAGTGAGCCGGGCCGTCTCGGGCCGCTTAAGGGGGGATAAAGCGCCCGGCCCCGGCAATCAGAAGCGGAAGGCCGCCGTGACGCGCAGGGAATGCAGCTTGATCGTGTCGTTGCCGCGGATCTGGTCCGTGCCGGTCGGGTTGACGATCAGGAAGGGGTTGGTCGCGGGCGCCGTGCCGGGGCCGGTGCGGACGACCAGCGGATCGTTCACGTCGAGGTCGGAGTACAGATACTCGACGCCGAGCGTGATGTTGTCGGTCAGACGCTTCTCGACGCCGCCGCCCAGCTGATAGCCGTCCGCGTCGCTGTCGCGGCTGGTCGGGGTGAAGCTGTTGGCGGTGTTGGAGGTGAAATAGGTCTGGTCCACCTGACCCACCGCATAGCCGGCCGTGAGGTAGGGCAGCCAGTCGCCGGCCGCGATCCCGACGCGGGCGCGGATGGCGGCGACCGAGGTCAGCTCGCGCTGGAAGGTGTAGCTGGCGGGCGTGGTGGAGAAGCCGGTGACGGCGTCCTCGGCGCTGGTCGAGGCCCATTCGCCGACGAGGCCGACGACCCAGGACCCCCACTGCATGTCGTAGCCGGCGCGCACGCCGAAGTCGCCATTCCAGTCCTCGTCGTCGGTGCAGCCGGCGGCGGCGTTGTTGGCGTTGGGCGTACCGTCGCAGAAGCCGGGCGAGAAGGCGTTGGCGCCGGCGGCGGTGTTGACCGCGTCGGCGAACGACCCGTTCTGGTTGGTGTCGAACAGAATGGTCTCGTCGTCGTCCTGGACCGTCTTCGCATAGCCGGCGTGGCCGCCGACATAGAGGCCGGACCAGTCCTGGGCGGCGGCGGGCAGGGCAACGAGGGCGAGGGCGGCGACGCTCGTGGCGGCGGCTATGGTCTTGATCATTCTGGCAGTTCCTTCCAGCGGCCGCGCTTGGCCTGACAGGGAGCAACTACGTATCGGATCTGGTTTGGACGCATCGCGGACGCACTTTTGTCCGATGTGCGACAACCTGCCGCTATCGGAGGCCTACCAGCGGCGGCGGTCACGCCAGCGGTCGTCGCCCGTGGTGCGGCTGTCGTCGATGTAGCGGCCGTTCTGGTCGTACCAGCCGTAGCCTTGCTGGAAGCGCCCGTAGTTGTCCGGCATGTAGGCGTAGTCGTCGTACGGGTCGCCGTAGGCGCCGTCCATCTCGTCCCACCAGTCGCGCGGATAGGGGGAGTATTCGCAGGTCCAGCCCTGGTCGGGACGCTGGGTCCACTGGGGCTCGTAGCGGTCGCGATAGCGGGGCTCCCAGCGCGGACGGCAGAGCTGGTCGGACCAGACGCGGTTGCCCGAGGCGTCCAGCTGGGCGCGATAGTCGCGATAGAAGACCTCACGCACCCCGACGAAGGTGTTGTTCCGAACCGCCGCGCGGCCCGAAGAGACTGCGACGCCGATGGCTTCGGCGCGGACGCGGCTGTCGGTGAGGGTCAGTTCGCCATTGTAGACGATGGCGCCCCGATCGGCCCGGCAGATCTTGGAGTTGGACACGGTGAGGGCCGCGCCCTCGACCGCCACGCCTTCGGTGAAGCCGCAGATGCGGGTGTTGGTCACGTCCACCCGGCCCAGATCGCGACGCGACCGGACGAGCACGCCGATCGAGCGCGGGCCGTAGCCGGCCGCGTTTTCCGTCCCGCTGATGGTGGTGGCGTCGATGCGCGAGGGCTGGCCCGTGCCGCCGGTCAGGATCTCGATGCCCGACTGGGCCCCGGTGATCACCGCTTCCCAGGTCGTCAGGGTCGCGCCGTCAGCATAGATGGCCGGGGCGATAGTCCGGGCGTCGATGACGGTGTCACGCAGATCGACCTCGCCGCCGTCGGCGAAGATGGCCGCCTCGTCGCCCGCATGGCGAATGCCGAGGCGGTTGGCGACGACCGAACCGCCGTAGCTGACGATGCAAGCCGCGTCCCCACCACGGGGCGAGGTCAGGACGATGTCCCGCAGTTCCAGCCGCACCCCGGACGACACGGTGATGCAGGGCATGCCGTCGGGCGCCTGGAGCACGGCAGGCGTGGTCTCGTTCCAGCGGCGCGGGTCGAAGCCGCCCTCGCCGATGATGGTCATAGGCTTGTCGACATTCAGCCAGCCGACGCAGGCGCCGGCGCGGGCCCGGATGACCAGGGTGCCGCCGGGACGGACGCGCATGACCGCGTTCTCCACCGCGCCCGTGCCGGGATTGCCGCCGCAGTCGATGAGGACGATCTCCTCGCCGCCGGGCTGGATCGGACCACCGTAGGGCGGCTGATAGCCGGGACGCCAGTCGGGCCGGTGCGAACCGTAGTTCCAGCGACGCGGCCGGCTCTGGCGACGGCTCGAGGCCGGAGGATCGAGCAGCAGGCCGAAGTTCGGGCGGGTCTGGCTCTCGACGCGGGCGGCGGTCTGGGCCTGAACCTCGGGGGCCGCGACCGTCAGGCCGGCGGCGAGTGCGAGGGCGGAAAGGCTGAGGGTGAAGGTCTTCATCTTTCGGCCCTCCTTAGCGGCGCTGCGAACGGGAAACCTGGGCGAGAACCGCCTGCAGGCGAGAGGCGGACGGGCCGAAGCCGGCGAGCGCCGAATCGATGCGGGACGCCACCGCCTCCGCCTTGTCCTGATCTGCGACCCCGGCCACGCCGAGGGCGAAGTAGGTGGAGATGGCGAACTTGGCTTCCGGCGAGCCCTGACGATCGGCCTGCTGGTACCAGTGGAAGGCGCGGGCGTAGTCGGCCGGGACGCCAATCCCCTCGGAATACATGACCGCCAGCACCAGTTGGGCCTCCGACGAGCCGTTGACCGCCGCCAACTGGATGGCGCGGACCATCTCTAGATAGGACAGCCGTGATTCCATGTTGTGGCCGAGCATGGCCTCCAGCGTCTGGACCTGGCGACCCGACAGGTCGTTCGGTGCGTTCTTCACGTCTTCGGTCACGCCCAGATAGCGCAGGGCGCGACCGACGTGGACGAAGGGCAGTTCGGTCATCCGGCCCAACGCATACTCATAAGCGTCGCCACGCGGACGGCTCTCGTCCGAGAAGGGCACGCCCGAGGCCGGGGCCTCGTTCGGAGAGAATTCGTAAGGCGGCACCCACTGGCGGGCCTTGGCCTCGACGAAGGCGCCGGTCCGGGCCCGGCTCGGCGAGGACCGCTCGAAATCCTTCAGCAGGACATAGGCGCCGACGTCGCCGGTCTGCACTGCGAGGTAGTTGTAGAGGTAGGCGTCGACGTCGTTCCTCGGGAACAGGCTG
>CAMLNY010000300.1 GCA_946481405.1 uncultured Brevundimonas sp.
GAAGTTGGCGCAGGACGCGCTCAGGGCCGATTCGCCGAACGGGTTGAAGCCGCCGGTGCAGAGCGAGGCGCCGCCGTCAGCCGCGTCCAGCAGACGCTGGACCGCCGAGCGGGACACGTTGCCCGACTGGCTGGTGGTGTTGTCGACGCGGCCGAACGACAGATAGGCGTCGTAGGTCCAATCGCGGGTGAAATCCAGGTCCCCGCGCAGGCCGGTGGTGATCTGGTAGACGGTGTAGTTCTCGGCGCCCTTGCGCGGTCCCAGAGCGTTGAAACGCTTGTTCAGCTGGAAGTTGGCGGCCGGGTTCGGACGGCTGTTCAGCAGCGAGCGCAGTTCCGGCGTGATGAACGGGTTCGTCGACGGAACACGGAAGCCGGTGCCCGTGGCGGCCGGGGTGGCGGCCAGGACGTTGGCGGTTTCGTACTGCGAGAACAGGAACTCGGTGTAGACCTCGGCGGCCGGGTTGATCTCGTAGTTGGCGGCGCCGAAGACGTTATAACGGACCTGCGGCAGAACCATGTAGTTCAGCGGGCCGGTGTTGTAGACGAAGTCGGTCTGCTGCAGCGGACCCGGGGTGCGGAAGCCCTCGTAGTCGATGCCGCCCGGCGATACGAAGTCGCGGGCGCCCTGATAGGTGAACAGGGTGCCGTTGTTGTTGAAGCCGAAAGTATGGCTCGGCAGTCCGCCCGCGATGATCGCGGTGACGGCGGCGGCCGACGGCAGGTTGGTGCCTTCGAAGACGGTCGAACCCAGCGGCGAGGTGCCCGAGAAGCCCGAGATCGAGGCGAAGTCGCGGTCGGCGTTATAGAGCAACTCGCGGTTCGAGTAGTCGAACGACAGGACGGCGTGGCCGCGACCGTCGGCGATGTCGCCGCCGACCGTCAGGTTCACGGCGTCGGTGCCGGCGTCGTTACGGTCCGATTCGCCGTACTGGACGTCGAACTGCACGCCTTCGAAGTCGTTGTTCAGGAGGAAGTTCAGCACGCCGGCGACGGCGTCCGAGCCGTAGGTCGACGAGGCGCCGCCGGTGATCGTCTCGATGTTCGCGATCAGCGAGGTCGGCAGGATGTTCAGGTCGACGACCGACGAGGCGTTCGACGAGATGACGCGGCGGCCGTTCAGCAGCACCAGGGTGCGGCCGACGCCCAGACCACGCAGCTGAACGTTCGCCTGACCACCGGCCGAGGGGTTGTTCGAGGTGGCGTTGGCGGCCGGGGTGAACTGCGGCAGGTCGTTGATCAGGTTGTCGATCGTGACCGAACCCGTCGCCTGGAAGTCTTCAGCCGAGACCGTGACGATCGGCGAGTTGGCGACGTAGTCCTGACGGGCGATGCGCGAACCGGTGACGACGATGTCATCGACCGAATCTTCGTCCTGGGCGTCCTGGGCCATGGCCGGAGCGGCCATCAGGGTGGCGGCGGCGACCATGGCCGCGCCGGTAAACATCGAGGCGCCGAGAAGTCGGCGACGATAGGTGATGTCGGTCAAAGGGGTCTTCTCCATGAGCATCTGTTTTTTTAGGCCGGACCCTGGGCCCGCCCGCCCCGCACCCGCGCGAACGCAGTTTCGGAACTTGGCCGAAGCGTTACCGCACCCCTCCGTCCGGTCAACGACAATGGCCAAAACGCGACGCTTTAGTGAAAGAATGTCACATTCAGACCACGCCCTCACCCCATTGCCGCAACGGGGGAAATATCGCGTAAGAAGCGGGGATCAGTCTTCTTGGGGAAACCGGACCATGGGCAAGAAATCAGCATTTCCGATGCCTGCGGCATTTTGGCTCGTACTGGCCTGCGCACCGGCCGCGACGGCGCAGGCGCAAGAGGCTCCCGCCGCCAGACCGGCGCTTCTGGAGGGGCTTCTGGCCTGTCGGGCGATCACGGCGACCGATGCGCGACTGGCCTGTTTCGATTCGGCGGCGGCGGCTTTCGACACCGCCGAACAGCAGGGCGAGGTTACGGTGATCGACCGGGCCCAGGCGCGGGAGACGCGCACCCGCCTGTTCGGTCTGGACCTCGACACCGCCAATCTGTTCGGTCGCCTGCGACAGGACGATCCCGTCGAGGCCATCGAGACGACCCTGACCAGCGGCCGTCAGGACGGCCTTGGCAAGTGGACCTTCGTCCTCGCGGACGGTTCGGTCTGGCGCCAGATCGACGGCGAGCACGTGACCAGCCGGGTGGCGCCGGGTGTCCCGGTGCGCGTCCGTCAGGGCGCGGTCGGCAGCTATCTGCTCAGCGTCAACGGCTCGCGGTCCGTCCGCGCCCGCCGCGAACGCTGATTTTCGCCGACCAACCGTGAGCGAACCGGCGGCGACCGATGCGGCCCTGCGCCATTTGGAGCAGCAGGTCCTGCTGAAGCCGTCGAGCGCGGTTGCGGAGCACAACCTGGCCGCCGCCCTCGGCGACCGGGGCGACGCCCGGGGTGCGCTGGCGGCCGTGCGGCGAGCCTTCGCCAAGGGCGGAGACGCCCCCGAGACCTGGCTGATCCACGCCCGCGCCCTCGTCTCACTGAGCCGGCTGGCCGAGGCCGACGACGCCCTGCGCCAGACCCTGAGGCGCCGCCCCGACTATGCGGACGCGCTTCGCGATCAGGCCCAGCTGATCTGGATGCGCGGCGGCGACGCCCGGACCGCCCTCGCCCCGCTGGACGCCCGGCTGAAGGCTGCGCCGACACACCAGCTCGCCGCCCTGCGAGCCCGGATCGCGCGCGACATCATGGGGGATGAGGAGGCGTATCGAGGGTTGGAGCCCTTCCTGCACGGCGCGCCGCCACCCTTTCTGGAACTGACCGCCTCGATCGCCGCCTCGGGCTTCGATCCCGGACTGGCCCTGCGCCACGCAGAGGCCGCGATGGCGGCGGCGCCGGCGGACGGAGACATCCGCGTCACCTGGCTCGCCGCGCTGATGGCCTGCGGGCGATCGGCCGAGGCCCTGCCGGCGCTCGACGCCCATCTGACGGCCCTGCCCGACGACCAGTATGCGATCGCCCTGCGCAACACGGCCCGGCGGGTGGTCGGCGATCCGGGCGCCCTGTCGGCGGAAGACTACCGCCGCCTGACCGCAGCCTTCGATCTCTACACCCCGGCCGGCCGGGACCGGACCGACTGGCTGTCGCAGGCGGCCGAGGCGTTGCGAGGCCTGCACCCCTTCCACGCCCAGCCCTTCGGACAGTCGATTCGTTCAGGCGTTCAGGCGGCGCTGGACCCCCGCTACTCCGGCGATGCGGCGGTCGACGCCGTCTTCGCGTCTCTGGATGCGCCGATCCGGGCCTTCATCGCCGCCATGGCCGGACGGGACGACCCGATGAGCCGGCGCAC
>CAMLNY010000301.1 GCA_946481405.1 uncultured Brevundimonas sp.
ATCCAGGCCCCGGCGGCGGCGAACTCGTCGGGATATCCCTTCTGTGTGATGTCCCCGGTGATCAGGATCAGATCGCTGGGCGCGGCGTGCGCATACTCCAGCGCGGCGGCGCAGGCGCGCTTGTGCTCGACCCCGAAATGGATGTCCGAGAACTGGAGGACCCGCCCCATCAGACGCTGTCCTCGGCCGCCGGCGGCTCGGGGACAAGGGCCTGGAAGGCCTTGGGCTTGAAGGCCACGGTGACGTCGTTCGCCAGCAGGATCGGTTCCCCGTCCAGCACCGCCGGGATGCGCGACCGGCTGCGGATGCGGATGAGACGTGCGGGCTTCGTCTCCACCGATGGGTCCTGTCGCCAGTCGTTGAACAGGGCGTTGGCCGCCAGACGGAAGGCCTCGGCCGCATCGGCCGGGTTCATCGCCGCCGCCTCCAGCCCGACGGGTTCGTCCAGCGCGCGCGAGATCATCGGGCTGATCAGGGCCAGCGCCTCGCTGCGGCGCGGCTTGCCCAGATCCAGCTCGACCCGGATCTTGCCGGAGAAAGCGCGGCGCAGGGCCCGGCGACCATAGGTCCAGGCCAGACCCAGCTTGCCTTCGCGCACCGCCTCGCGCGCCGGCGCCCACAGGGCGGGCGAACCGAAGATGCCGGCGCAATAGAAGGCGTGGCCCTCGACCACACCGCCCGATACGCAGTGCGACTGACCGTGCTCCAACGCCTCGCGCAGGGCCGCCTTCCAGTCGGTCGTACCGTAGAGCGCCTTGGGCAGCATGTTCATGGTGCCGCCCGGCAGGGGGGCGACCAGCGGCCCCTTCGGCCCCGCCTTCGACGCCGCGGCCCGCGCCGTGCCGTCCCCGGCCAGCACGAACAGCACGTCCGGCCTGGACGCGAGGGCCTCGTCGATCTGGGCGTTCAGGGTGTCGCCGAGCAGTTCCACGACCTCCGCTTCGCACGGATAGTCGTCGAGGATCGCCCGCGCCTCGCCCGCCGCCCGCGTTCCGACTGAGCCCGACAGCGGATTGACCAGCACGACCACCCTGTTGATCGCCACATGCGTCGTCAGCGCCCGGGGTTCGGGCGCAGCGTCGTCGGGCGCCGAGGGTTCGACGTCAGGCGTGATCGTGTCCGTCATTCCGCCCGAACGCGCCGCACAGCCGGGCGTTCCGGGAAAGCTTCGCTATTGTTTCTGGAGTTCCTGGACCGTGGTCGCGGCGCCGGCTTCCAGGGCGTCGCCCGTTTTCTCCGCGGCGTCCCCGGCCTTCTCCGCAGCGACCTCGGCGGCCTCCGGCGCCTGGCCGATCAGCTTCTTGCCCTGATTGACGCCGGCGGTGATCCAGCCGTCCATCATCGCCCCGCCCTCGGCCAGCGACTGTTCCTTGATGCCCAGCACCGCGGTCAGCACGCCGAACAGGGCCAGAAGGGTGACGATCAGGCCGACGAAACCGCCTCCGCCGCCGCCCCGGCGCTTGGAACGGGCCCAGACCGGGCTGGCGTGATCGTCCGAATTCCGGACCGGCTCAGGAAAACGCATATCGAAACTCCCCCTCGACTGCGGTGATGCGTCTGCGCCCCTCGCGCACCCGCCCCGTAGTCATATGTCATCATTAACCGGGAGAATAGGCGCGGAACCTCTGCCATAATCCAGCGTTCTCGCTCCCGGGGCGAACATCAGGAATGAAGGACCATCCCATGAACAAGGCGATTATCGCGATCGGCGCCGCCGGTCTCCTGGCCACCGCCTGCGCCAGCGACCCGTACGGCAACGGCGGCGTCAATGAAACCACCCGCCAGGGCGCCATCGGCGCCGGCCTCGGCGCTGTCGCCGGCGCCATCATCGGCAACAACGTCGGCTCGGGCAACGCCGCCACGGGCGCCCTCATCGGCGGCCTCGCCGGCGGCGCCATCGGCGCCGTCCGCGGCTCGCAAGCCGACCGCAACAACCAGCAGCGTTACCGCGATAATCGCGGAAATTACTACTACTGCTACGATAACCGTCAGGACGAATGCTACTGGGAAAACGGCCAGCGTCGCTATTAAGACGCTGAACCGTAAGGTTTTTCAGGGCGGCTCGTTCTACGACGGGCCGCCCTTGCCATGAAGAATTCAGGGAGGCGGCGAATGACGATGCGATCGACGATTCTGGCGGCGGGCCTGGCGGCCGTGGCGCTGGCGGGCTGTTCGACGACGCGGACCCCGAGCCGGGACCGGCTGGTGGCCGAGCCCTCGGCCTGTGCGGCCAAGCGTTTCGACATCTATTTCGCCGAGGACCAGGCCACCCTGACCGATGCGGCTCGCACCGCCATCGGCCTGACCGCGACCCAGCTGCAGGGCTGCAAGATCAATACGGTCCGCGTACTCGGCCTCGCTTCCTCCACCGGCAGCGCTGACGCCAATCAGGCCCTGTCCGAACAGCGCGCCCTCGCCGTCGCCGAGGCTCTGACGGCGGCCGGCTGGCCGGCCCCGGCGTTCGAACTGGCCGCCGCGGGCGATCAGGGCGCCACGACCCCGACCGGCGTGGCCGAGCCCCTGCGGCGCCGCACCGAAGTGCTGGTCGACGCCGCGCCCCTCTAGGCCTTGCCGTTCCGTCCATGCTCGACGACGCCCAGCGCATCGGCGAGCCGGACCTTGGCCGATCCGCGCGGCAGGGGTTTGGGCTGGCTCTCGTGCGGCGCCCATCCGGCCAGATTGACGATCTCGAAGGTCGCCGGGATGCGGCCGTCCGCCTCGCCGTACCTCTCGGAATAGAGCACCGCCGCCCGGGCGATAATCGGCCGCGTCAGGGGCCGGATCGTCCCCGCCAGCACATTCGTCTCCCCCATGGCCCGAAGGTCGCGGATCAGGGCGAACAGGTCCGGATAGCGCACCGTCAGCCGGTCCACGTCCGACACCGGCAGGGCGAACCCCGCCCGCTGCAACAACCCCGCCCCGTCGAACCCGTCAGCGAAGGGCGAGACCCGCGCCTGCGCCCCGCCGCGCTCGGCCAGCTCCGCCTCGGTCAGGACCGCCCGCAACTCCTTCAGCGTCCCCGCCCCCAGCAGGGTCCCCAGAAACAGTCCGTCCGGCTTCAGCGCGCGCCGGATCTGGCTCAGCGCCCCCGGCAGGTCGTTGGCCCAATGCAACGTCATCAACGACACGATCAGGTCCGCCGACCCCGGCTCGACCTCCAGCGCCCTCGCCCCCGGCCCCGCCCGCTCGGACCTGTCGCCGATCGCGCGCGGCGCCCCGACGCGGCCGGTTGCATCGCTCATCGCCAGCGCCTCGGCGAAGGGCCCCGGATGCGCAGAAAGGTCGACGGCGACCGG
>CAMLNY010000302.1 GCA_946481405.1 uncultured Brevundimonas sp.
CACCATGGCGGTCACCGCGCTGAAGAGCCGCGTCGTCGCCGCCGCCATCCTCAACGACATCGGTCCGCAGGTCTCGCCCGAAGGCCTCGCCCGCATCGCCGCCTATTCCGGCCAGCCGGTCGACACTCCGACCTGGGCCGCCGCCGCCGACTATGCGAAGCGCATGCCGCGCGAGCTCGCGGTGGAGCACGTCGACGAACCCCAGCTCGGCCGCGAGCCGGCCCACCTCGGCCGCGGCGAGCCCGTCGCCTTCCCCCACTACACCGACGACGACTGGGCCGCCTTCGCCCGGCGCGTCTTCCGCGAGGGGACGGAAGGCTCACCCGTCCTCGACTACGACCCCGATATCTCCGTCCCGATCAAGGCCGCCGGCGCCAAGGCCCTCGTGCCCAACCTCTGGCCATACTTCCGCCGACTGGCCCGCAAGCGTCCGACCCTGCTGATCCGGGGAGGAACCTCGGACCTCCTGGGCGCCGACATCGCGGCGAAGATGCACAAAGCCGCGCCCGAGATGCGCTACGCCGAAATCCCCGGCATCGGCCACGCCCCGATGCTCGACGAGCCCGAAGCCAAGGCGGCGATTTTCGAATTCCTCCGGGACATGCCCTGATCTCCCTCTCCCGGTGGGAGAGGGCTTGAGCGCACGACGGCTTGCCGTCGTCCTCGCGCGAAAGGGTGAGGGTCGTGCGCCACCGGTTAGACCCGACCCTCATCCGTCCGCTTCGCGGCCACCTTCTCCCAACGGGAGAAGGAAGGTCAGGCGTCCGGAACGTTCGCCTCCAGCTCATCCAGCCACACCCTCGCGTTCCCGTCCGATGGCGCGCGCCAGTCGCCGCGCGGCGACAACGACCCGCCCGTCACCACCTTGGGCCCGTTCGGCAGGGCCGACCGCTTGAACTGGCTCGTCTGGAAGAATCGCACGAGGAATTTCCGCAGCCAGAACTTGATCGTCGCCAGATCGTATTCGACCCGCTCGGCCTCGGGCATATGCGCCGGCCACTCGCCCCGCGACGCATCGCCCCACGCCTCATGGCACAGATACGCCACCTTCGACGGCGCCGTGCCAAAGCGGGTGATGTGGAACAGGAAGAAGTCGTTCAGCGCATAGGGGCCGACCGTCCCCTCGGTCGACTGGATCTTCCCGTCCGCCCCCGCGGGCACGAGCTCCGGCGAAATCTCCGTGTCCAGAATGGCGTGCAACACCCCTTGCGCCGACGCCATGTCCTCGCGGCTCGCCACCCAGCGGATCAGATGCCGGATCAGCGTCTTCGCCACCGCCCCGTTGACGTTGTAGTGGCTCATATGGTCGCCGACGCCATACGTCGCCCAGCCCAGCGCCAGCTCCGACAGATCCCCGGTCCCCAGCACGAAGGCCTTGTTCTGGTTGGCCAGCCGGAACAGGTAGTCGGTTCTCAGCCCCGCCTGCACATTCTCGAAGGTGATGTCGTGCAGGGCCTCCCCCCTGGCGAAGCCGTGGCCGATCCCCTCCAGCATCGCCATGGCCGCCGGCCTGATGTCGATCTCGGCGCCCGTGATCCCGAGCGCGTTCATCAGGGCCCAGGCGTTCGACTTCGTCCCTTCCGACGTCGCGAAACCCGGCATGGTGAAGCCGAGAATGTTGGTGCGCGGCAGGCCCAGCCGGTCGAAGGCGCGACAGGCGACCAGAAGGGCCTGGGTCGAATCCAGCCCGCCGGAGACCCCGATGACGATCCGCTCGCCGTTGGTCGCGGTCAGCCGCTTCATCAGCCCCTGCACCTGGATGTTGAAGGCCTCGAAACAGTCCTGGTCCAGCCTGCGCGGATCGTCCGGCACGAACGGGAAGCGGTCGAGCGGGCGAAGCAGCGGTCCGCTCGCCCGCGTCTCCGGCCCCTCGAAGAACTGCGACGGGAAGTTCTGCGACGCATCCGTCTCGCGCCGGGCGCAATCGGCGAAGGTGCCGGTGCGCAGCCGCTCCGACCCGATCCGGTCGACGTCCACGTCAGCGATCGTCAGGTGCGATTCCATCGAGAAGCGCGGCCCCTCGGCCAGCTTCGCGCCCAGTTCGTGGATGGTCGCCTGCCCGTCCCACGCCAGATCGGTAGTCGACTCGCCCCATCCGGCGGCGGCGAAGACATAGGCCGCAACCGCCCGGGCCGACTGACTCGCGCACAGCATGGCCCGCTCGTCCGACTTGCCGATCACGATGTTGGACGCCGACAGGTTCAGCAGGATGCGCGCCCCGTTCAGGGCCAGCCGCGTCGACGGCGGCAGGGGCGCCCAGTAGTCCTCGCAGATCTCGACCCCGAAGCTGAAGCCCGGCCGCCCGTGCGCCACGAAGACGTCGGACGGATTGAGGAAACACCCCTTGCCGTTCAGCATCGTCCACGGCGCCGCCATGTCCGGATCGGACGGGCTGAACCAGCGCTTCTCGTAGTATTCGCGGTAGTTGGGCAGGTAGGTCTTGGGCACGACCCCGATGACTTCGCCCTCGGCCATGACGACCGCGCAGTTGTACAGGCGATCGGCCGCCCGTATCGGCGCGCCGACAACCGCGACGACGCCCTTCTCCTTCGTGACCTCGGCCACGGCCCCGATCTGACGCTCCGCCTCGTCGAGCAGGGCCGTCTGCATGTGCAGATCGTCGATGGCGTAGCCGGTCAGGCTCAACTCCGGGAAGACGACCAGATCGACATCCTGCTCGCCCGCTTTCCGGATCAGGGCGATGTGCTCCTCCGCGTTCGCCTTCGGATCGGCGATATGCACCACCGGCGTCGCCGCCGCGACCCGGACGAAGCCGTGGGTGCGTGGAGAATGGAAGGCGTGGGTCCTGGGCAAGGCACGGTCCTCGATCGATTATGCTCATATAGAGCCAAAGTCGCCATGGCCCCAGCCTACCCTCGCCGGATGACGAAAGGAAAAGGTGACGCCTCAATGCCACCCGGCTAAAGCCGTCCTATGACCGACGCGCCCAAGAAAGGATGGTTCCAGCGCCTGAGCGAGGGACTGGCCCGATCCAGCCAGCAGATGACCGAACAGGTCGTCTCAGCCTTCGTGAAGGAGCCCCTCTCGGAGGCCGCTCTGGACCAGCTGGAAGAGCATCTTCTGGAAAGCGATCTGGGCCCGGCCGCCACCGACCGGATCGTCGCCCGCTTCCGCGACCTGCGCTTCGGCGCCAACGCCTCCGAGCGCGAGGTGAAGGAGGCGCTGGCCGAGGCCGTCGCCGCCGAACTGTCGCCGCGTCAGGCGACCTTCGACCCGCTCGGTCCCGACGGCGTCGGCGGCGATCTCGTCACGTCCGATCACGTCGGCGGCGATC
>CAMLNY010000303.1 GCA_946481405.1 uncultured Brevundimonas sp.
GCAGGATGTCGTTGCCGGCCCCGCCGCGAAGGGTGTCGACATGGTCGCCGCCGGTGAACACGTCATTGCCCGAACCGCCGGTCACGTTCAGCCGCTCGATGTTTCGCAGGGTGACGGTCTGGCTCCCCGACAGCAAGGGGCTGCCCGGGGCCGTGAAGCTGGTCGCATTCACCGTCAGGGTGATGGCGGCGGTGCGATCGGAGTAGTTCGCCTGGAAGGTATCGATGCCGGCGCCGCCGTCGATCGTCGCCATCCAGATCTGGTCGTAGACGGCGTCGCGGACCGTCGGCAGACCGATGTCCTCCAGCACGGCGAGGTCCAGGGCGCCGATCTGGTAGCGATAGCCGTTGTAGAAAACGACGCCGTTCATGAGATAGCCGGCCACCAGATTGGCTCCAATACCCGTGCTGTTGCCGTAGTGGGCCGTGTTGCCGGTCGTCAGCGGCAGGGCGCCGCCCAGAAGGGCCAGGGTGTTGGGGCCGGAGAAATAGCTGATGCCGTTGGCGTCATAGACGGTGCGGTAGTCGTAGATGGTCCGGTAGTTGCCGGTGTTGGACGCGCCATAGCCGTTGAAGCCCAGGGCGTGGCCCATCTCGTGAAGCATGACGCTGAAGGCGTCGGTCCGGTTGCCGGGAATGTCGTAGGACGTCGACAGGGTCGGGTCCATGAACAGCGTGTTCCGGAAGTAGTCCAGGTTCACCTGGATGGTGAAGTCGTTGGCGGTTCCGTTGGTGTCGACGCCCGTGCGGAGCTGCTGGTTGAACACCGGATCGGCGATGATCAAACCGTTGGTCAGGGTGGAGACGGTGACGTTCGAGAAGGCGCCGCCCTGGAACCGGCCCGAGATGGTCTGGGTCAGGATTTCAAGCCGGATGCGGGGCGCGAGCTCCGTGCCGAGAACGGCGGCCCAGGTGTTCCAGGCGGCGGTCAGCATGGCGGTGATCTGGTCCACCTCGGCCTGGGTCGCCCCCGCAGAGTTCAGGATGTCGAAGCCGACGGGCGCCACGGCCGCGACCGGCCCGGTCCCCAGAAGCGCGGCGAGCGCGGGCGACAGGCCGGGGTGGGTGGTGGGGCCGAACTCGGTGGCGGGCGCGCCGCCTTCCATCCAGCCGGACGTATTCAGCCCGGACGACAGTCCCAGCCCACAGATGATGCACATGATTTCGTCCCCCTTGACGGCCAGCACGCTCCATGAATTTCCGTGTTAGGTCAACTGTCTAGACCTGACGGATCCGCCACTTCAGTTGATCGAGCGAGCGGGCCGTCTTCAGCAGGGCGTCGGCCTCCGCCGTCTGACCCTGACTGAGCAGCCACGCCGCCCGCCGCACCGCCTCGGACAGGGCTTCATGCGCGTCCACCGGCGGCGTCTCGCCCCATTCGACCAAGGCGGCCAGGGCGGGTCCCGCTTCGTCGGCCCCGCCCCGGATCGTCTTCAGATCGATCTGTTGCGCCCAGGTTTTCCGCGTCCAGCCCTCGGCCATGGCCCGCCGGCGAAGATTGGCCAGCCCCACGTCGAACCGCCGCGCCACCGACGGCGCCGACTCTCCCGCCAGATAGGCCTGACGCACCCGCGCCCAGGTCTCCGGCCCCCGATATTTCCGCAGTCGATGATGCTCCATGCGAGCACCGTAAAACGCCTCTACGCCGGAACCGGACGCAGCGGATCTGGCGAGACCTTTTTCCCTGCGTCGGCGGCATTTCGCCTCCCCGGCGCCCTGACGGCCTCTCCTGCATCGTTACGTCGTCGTTTGGACAGACGAAGCACCCCGGCGTCGCCTAGCTCCGTGTTCGGAGTTGAGGGCCAATGCCGCAAGAGTATCAGATGCATTTCGCCCGTCCGGACGGGGAACCGGGCTTGACCTTGTTCTTCGCAGCTGAGGACGGCGCCGCCACCGTTCGGGCGACTTCGGAACTGGCGGCGCACGCGACCTTCGTCGCGGTCGAAAGCAGTCATGACGCCCGTTTGATCGCCCGCATCGAACGCCCTGCAGGGACCTCCGGCCCGGCATGACCAGCAACCGGGTGGACAAGGCCGACCAGGAAGCGAAGACTAGGGGTTCAGGGCACGAGGCGGTCGCCTTCCCCCAAAAGATGCCTCTGCACGACGGCAACTTCCTCATTGAAAGCCTGCCGCCGGAAGACCGGGCGGCGCTGCTGGATATCGCCCGGCCATTCGAGTTCGGCGTAGGCCATGTCTTCTGCGATCACGGCGACGAGATCGCCACGGTCGAGTTTCTGGAACGCGGCGTCATCTCCGCCGTCTTCGCGATGCAGGACGGCCGTAGCGTCGAGGCCTATATGGTCGGCCGCGAAGGCGTCACCCACCCAATGGCGTTTGAGGCGCCGGGAGTCTGCGCCGCGCGGCTCGTCGGCCAGTTGGCCGGATCGGGACGGCGGGTGGACGTCGCCCGGCTCAACCTCCTGGCCGCCGAACGGCCCGCCATCCGCGACGCGCTTATCGTCTATGCGGCCGGCCTGCTCGGCGAGCTGGAGCAATCGACCGCCTGCAACGCCCTGCACAAGGCCGAGCAACGCTTCGCCAAATGGCTGCTGCGCTGTCACGACCGCGTCGACGGCGACGCCCTGGGCCTGACGCAGGAGTTCCTGGCCAGCATGCTGGGCGCCCAGCGCACCACGGTGAACGAGGCGGCCCAGCAACTGCAACGCGTGGGCGCTATCCGCTACATGCGCGGCACCATCCAGGTTCGCGACCGTATCGCGCTCGAGCGCGCCTCCTGCGAATGCTACGCCGCCCATTACGAGACGCTGCGACGCGCCCGGGTCGCGGTCGAGGCGAAGCCGGACTGACGGCAGGTTCCGACGACTGCAGGAATCTGCGGAGATTGCCGTAGCCGCCCTGACCGGACTGGCCGGATTTGGCGGTCAATGCCTAGTCGAAATCACCGGGAACTGGCCGGAATCTGCAGAGACTGCAACCGCGACCGCACCGTCACTCCACGACGGGCACGAGCATGGGCGTATAGCCGCTCAGCGACATGCCCCAGTTCACGTCGGTCCGCAGGATCAGCAGGCCGTCGCCCTCGCCGAGACCCAGACCGTGCCAGTCCCGCACGGTCGGCATGTCGGCCTGCGTGATCACGCCGTCGCGGCTGATAAACAGTTTGCCGGGGGCCACGCTCGTCCATCCGCCCGGCGTCGCCGCCAGACCGAACATAGGCCAGGTGCTGTGACCGGCGCCCAGACTGTCCGGCGGCAAGGGGATGGCCTCCTGGAACAGCACCTCGACCGCGTCGCCGTGCAGCTCCATCAGCTCGCGCCGCGCCGCCGCCTC
>CAMLNY010000304.1 GCA_946481405.1 uncultured Brevundimonas sp.
ATCATCGGCGCCTGGTCCGTGCGACTGACCGCGGGCGGCCGCCACAGCGATCACATCCATCCCCGGGGCTGGGTCTCCTCGGCCCTCTATGTCGAGACGCCGGAGCCCTCGCCCGATCAGCCGAAGGCGGGATGGCTGCGGTTCGGGGCATGCCGCCTCGGCGTCGGTCTGGACCTGCCGCCGGAATACTGGATCGAACCGAAGCCCGGCCGCGTCGCCCTCTTCCCCTCGTGGATGTGGCACGGCACCGAGCCGTTCACCGGCGACGGCGAACGCCTGACGGTGGCGTTCGACGTTCAGCCCAGATAGGCCGCGCTCAAGCAGCGAGCCTCCGCGAGCCGAGCGATAGCGCCCGTTAAATCGGCATCCGCATGATTTCCTGGTACGCCGAGATCACCTGATCGCGCACAGCGATTACTGTCTGCAGCGAGGCTTCGGCGCTGGAGACGGCGGTCACCACGTCGATCATCGAGCCCTGCCCCTGAACCGTCTGCACCATCTGGCTTTCGGCGGCGCGGGTCTGCTGCGTCATGTCGCCCATGACGTTGGTCAGCAGTTGCGAGAACTCGGTCCCGCCGGCAGCCGCCGCGCCCGCGGTCGCCCCGCCCGTCCCTTGCGCCTGGGCATAGGCGCGGGCGGCCATCAGAGGGTTCATCGACATCGCCTAAACCTTATCGCTTCAGGATATCGAGGGTGCGCGCGTCCATCGCCCGCGCCGTCTCGATGACGTTGAGGTTGGCTTCGTAGGCCCGCTGCGCCTCGCGCATGTCCATGGCCTCGATCAGGGTGTCGACGTTGGGCCGCAGGACATAGCCCTCGCCGTCGGCCGCCGGATGTGTCGGGTCGTATTCGCGGCGGAAGTCGCTCTGGTCCGGCCGGACCTCGGCCAGGGATACGCCGGTCGCCCCGTCGATGCCGCGCGCCTCGAAGACGGGGATTTGGCGGCGATAGGGCTGGCCGCCGGCCGTCGGGGCCGTCGATTCCGCGTTGGCGATGTTCTCGGCGATGATCCGCATGCGCGATTGCTGCGCGGTCAGGGCGGAGGCGGCGACCGCCATGGCCGTATTGCGCGGTCCGCCGTTGCGGCCGTGTATCGGGTCGGTCATCGGGCGTTCCCTCTACGTCTCATCGGCCCGGGACCTTGGCGGCCAGGGTGATCATGGCCATCGACTTGGTGTAGAGGCCGATCGCGGCGTCATAGGCCATGCGGCTCTCGGCCATCTTCAGCATCTGCTCCTCGACCACCACGGCGTTGCCGTCGAGCGTGGTCTCGGAATCGGGCGAGGCTTCCGAGGTGAAGCGCGCGACGGGCGCCCCGTTCGGCCCGCCGACCGGCATATGCCCCGCCGAGGTCTGGACCATGCGAAGCCCGCCCCCGTCCCGAAGCGCCGCAGCGAAATCGGTCGGCGCCGGCAGATCGCGACCGACGTAGCCCGGCGTATCGGAGTTGGCGACATTCTGGGCGATCAGGCGCTGGCGCTCGTCCAGCCAGGTCAGGCGGCCCTTGATCTGGCCCAGCAGGGGGATGTCGGCGACGCCCATCGGGATCGTCCTCGTTCGCGGCTTTGGCGACCTGATTCACGGCATCGGCGCGAGCGCGCCTCAGCCGATCAGGATCGCATCGGCAGAAAATGCCGCCTGCATGGTTAATGAGGGCTTATCTAAACGCGGCGTTAACCACGTTGGTTAAGGGTGACCTCGTTCTCCGGGGCCCTTCAGAATGAACTTCCTCGATCTCGCGCGCGCCGTTTTCGGGCTCGCCTTCACCCTGGGCCTGATCGGCCTGGCCGCCTGGGCCGCGCGTCGCTATGCGCCCCAGCTCATGGCCCGCCTGAACGCCGAGCGCGGCGAGCGCCGGCTGAAGGTGGTGGAAACCCTAGTCCTCGACCCCGCGCGCCGTCTGGTTCTGGTTCAGGTCGATGACGAGGAACGTCTGATCCTGCTGGGCGAGGGCCGCGAGCTGATCGAGCCGCGCGGGCCCGGAGCGCCCCAGTGAAACTGTCCGCCGTCTTCGTCATGCCCACGCGCGCCGAACTCCTGCGCGCGCTGAAGCTGTCGGGGCTGGCCACCCTGCTCTGCCTCGCCTGGCCGCTGGCCGCCTTCGCCCAGGACGTGGCCGCCGCCGGCGGTCCGGGTGCGGCGATCAATGTCGATCTCGGCACCGGCGCGGGCCTGACCGAGCGGGTCGTCCAGCTGGTCGGCCTGATGACCGTCCTGTCGTTGGCGCCGTCCATCGTCATCATGACCACCAGCTTCGTGCGCATCATTGTGGTGCTCAGCCTGCTGCGCACCGCGCTGGGCATGCAGCAGTCGCCCCCGAACGCGGTTCTCGTCTCTCTCGCCCTGTTCCTTAGCGCCATCGTCATGGCTCCGACGTGGCAGGACGCCTATGATTCGGGCATCCGACCCCTGATGGACCAGCAGATGGAGCTGCCCCAGGCCTTCGATCTGGCGTCGGAACCTGTGAAGACTTTCATGCTCGCCCAGGTCGACCAGGGGGACCTCGCCCTGTTCACCCGGCTGAGCCGTCTGGAGGCCCCCACCGCGGCCGCCGACCTGCCCCTCCGCGTCATCGTGCCCAGCTTCATGATCTCGGAGCTGAAACGGGCCTTCGAAATCGGATTTCTCCTTTTTGTTCCGTTCCTTGTGATCGATCTGGTGGTCGCCTCGGTGCTCATGTCCATGGGTATGATGATGCTGCCGCCGGTGGTTATTTCCCTGCCGTTCAAGCTGATCTTTTTCGTGCTCGTGGACGGCTGGAGACTGGTCGCCGGAAGCCTGGTCGAGAGCTTCCGACAGGCCTCCGGAACGGGGTAAATCCCCACCCTGAAAGGCTTTGCGACCCATTGGCGCTTGCCAAGTCGCTCAAAAGGCGTGTTGATCCCCCCGTCGTCGCCCCGGGAATCGGGGCGAGCTTTTCGGGAAACGACCCATATGACTACTCAAGCTGAACTCATCGCCGCCGTCGCCAAGGATGCCGGTGTCTCGCAGGCCGACGCCGGCCGCGTGCTGGAAGCCATCGTCAAGAACATCCACGCCTCGCTGACCGGCGGCGGCGACGTCCGCATCTCCAACCTGGGTGTTTTCGACACCGCCGCCCGCGCCGCTCGGGAAGGCCGCAACCCCGCCACGGGCGCGACCATCAAGATCGCCGCGTCGAAGGCCGTGCGCTTCCGCGTGTCCAAGCCGCTGAAGGTTCTGTACTGCCACTGCACCTACGCCAACGTCGTGCCGAAGGCGACGAAGGACGCGCGGCCGGTGCGCTTCTTCTCGAAGAAGCGGG
>CAMLNY010000305.1 GCA_946481405.1 uncultured Brevundimonas sp.
AGACGTGCAAGACAATTCGCCGCAGCGGTCGGGTCTCAGGGAACGGAAACGCGCGGAGACGCACGCCCGCATCCGGACTGCGGCTCTGATCCTGTTTTCCGAACGCGGCTTCGAGCAGACCACGCTGGACGACATCGCCGCCGCCGCCGACGTGTCGCGCCGCACCCTGTTCCACTATTTCCGCTCCAAGGAGGACATCGTCCTCTCGGCCAAGGCCGATGTCATCACCGCCCTCGAACACGCCGTCTCTTGCCGGCCGGCCCACGAACCGCTGATGGAGATGGCGCAGAACGCCCTGATCGCCATGTCGGCTGATTTTCAGGGCCCCGGTCCGAGGGCGCTGGCGCGGCTGATCAAGTCCACGCCCGCGCTTCAGGCCTCGGACCACGCCAAATACGACCTCATGGAACGGCGCCTGACCGTCGCCCTGACCGCGCGAAAGGGCCTGCCCGCCGACGACCTTCAGGCGCGCATGGTCGCGATCACGGCCATCGGCGTGCTCAAGATCTCGACCGAGGCCTGGCTGGCCTCTGACGATGACGCCGGCCCCGAGGTCCACGGCAAGGCGGCCTTCGCCGCCCTGCGCCGGACGCTCGGCTGAGACCTACTCCGCCGCGATGTTCGTGCCTTCCGGGGCGGTCCAGCGCAGGACCGGCGAGCGGGCCGCACGGGTCTCGTCGAGGCGACGCAGGGGCGCATGGAAGGGCGCGCCCTTGAACCGCTCGACCTCGCCGGCCTTCGCCGCCTCCGCCAGCAGACGCAGGGCGTTGATGAACCGGTCCAGCTCGGCCTTCGATTCCGTCTCGGTCGGCTCGATCAGCATGGCGCCGTGGACGACCAAGGGGAAATACATGGTCATCGGGTGGAAGCCTTCGTCGATCATCGCCTTGGCGAAGTCGAGCGTGGTGATGTCCGTGCCCTTCAGCCACTCGTCGTCGAACAGGGCCTCGTGCATGCAGGGACCGTCCGGGAAGGCCGCCGACATCACGTCCGACAGCCGGGCCTTGATGTAGTTGGCGTTCAGCACCGCGTCCTCGGCGACCTGACGCAGGCCGTCCGAGCCGTGGCTCATCATGTAGCTGAGGGCGCGGACATACATGCCCATCTGGCCCTGGAAGGCGCACAGACGGCCGAAGGCCTGGGCGGCGTCGCCCTCCTCCCGCTCGATCAGCTCATAGCCTTCAGCGCCGTGCACGACCCAGGGCGCCGGGGCGAACGGGGCCAGCGCCTCGGACAGCACCACCGGACCTGCGCCCGGACCGCCGCCGCCGTGGGGCGTGGAGAAGGTCTTGTGCAGGTTGATGTGCATGGCGTCGACGCCCAGATCGCCCGGGCGCACCCGGCCGACGATGGCGTTGAAGTTGGCCCCGTCGCAGTAGAAATAGGCACCTGCCTCGTGCGTCAGGCGGCTGATCTCCAGGATGTCGCGCTCGAACAGGCCGCAGGTGTTGGGGTTGGTCACCATGATGGCGGCGACGTCCGGCCCCAGCTTGGAGGCCAGATCGGCCACGTCCACGCGGCCGTCCTCGGTCTGGGCGACTTCCACGACGGTGTAGCCGACGAAAGCCGCAGTCGCCGGGTTGGTGCCGTGCGCCGAGGTCGGCACCAGCACCTTGCGGCGCGCCTCATGCTGGCCCGAGGCCTCGTGCGCGGCGCGGATGGCCATCAGGCCGCAGAGCTCGCCGTGCGCGCCCGCCTTGGGCGACAGGGCCACCGCCGGCATTCCGGTCAGGGTCTTCAGCCAGTGCGACAGCTGGTCCATCAGCTCCAGCGCCCCCTGCACCGTCGAGATCGGCTGCAGCGGGTGGATGTCCGAGAAGCCCGGCAGGCGCGCCATCTTCTCGTTCAGGCGCGGATTGTGCTTCATCGTGCACGAGCCGAGCGGATACAGCGCCAGGTCGATGGCGTGGTTCTTCTGCGACAGACGCACGTAGTGGCGCATCGCCTCCGGCTCGCTGAGGCCAGGCAGGCCGATCGGATTGTTGCGGACCAGGTCGCCGAGGTCAGACGCCGAACCCTTGGGCTCCGGCAGATCGACGCCGGTCTTGCCCCAGCCGTCGCTCTCGAAGATCAGCAGTTCGTCCTGCAACAGGCCGCGCCCGCCGGTCAGGGTGGGGTGCTTGTAGTCGTGATCGACGGCGTTGGGGGCGGTCGGACGGCCGACGGTGTTCATCGTGCTCATGATCAGGCTCCCAGGACCTTGGTGAGGCTCTTGGCCAGGATCTGGATGTCGGCATCCAGCGTCGTTTCGGTCGCGGCGACCAGCAGGACGTCGTCCATGCCCGCATCGGGCGCCAGACGGCTGTAGGGCACGCCCGCCAGCACGTGATGCGCGGCCAGCTGATCCACCACCTCGGCGGCGTTCTTCGGCAGCTTCACCGCGAACTCGTTGAAGAAGCGCGGCGTCAGGATCTCGACGCCCGGAATGGCGGCCAGCGCATCGCGCGTGGCCACGGCCTTCTCGTGATTCAGCAGGGCCAGCTTCCGCAGCCCCGTCTCGCCCAGCAGGCTCATGTGGATGGTGAAGGCCAGGGTGCAGAGGCCAGAGTTGGTGCAGATGTTCGACGTCGCCTTGTCGCGGCGGATGTGCTGCTCGCGCGTCGACAGGGTCAGGACGAAGCCCCGCTCCCCGTCGGCATCCACCGTCTCACCGGTCAGCCGGCCCGGCATCTGGCGGATCAGCTTCTCGCGCGCGGCGAACAGGCCGACATAGGGTCCGCCGTAGTTCAGGGCGTTGCCGATCGACTGGCCCTCGGCCGCGACAATGTCGGCGCCCATCTCACCCGGCGATTTCAGCAGGCCCATCGACACCGCCTCGGTGACCACGACGATGAGAAGCGCGCCGGCAGCGTGGGCCGCTTCGGCGATCCTCGTCACGTCGGTGGCCGTGCCGAACACGTTCGGGGTCTGGACGACGACGCAGGCCGTGTCCGGCCCGATCGCGTGGATGACGGCGGCCTCGGCGTCCACCGCAGCCGGCAGGGCCTCGGTCTCCACGCCCACGGCGTGCACCACCGTCTCGGTCGCCCTGACATAGTGGGGATGCACCCCGCCCGAGATGACCGCCTTGTTCCGGCGCGTCACGCGGGTGGCCATCAGCACGCCCTCGGCCATGGCGGTCGAGCCGTCATAGAGGCTGGCGTTGGCCACCGGCATGCCGGTCAGGTTCGCGACCTGGGTCTGGAATTCGTAGAGGTACTGGAGCGTCCCCTGGGCGATCTCCGGCTGGTAGGGCGTGTAGCTGGTCAGGAACTCGGACCGCTGGATG
>CAMLNY010000306.1 GCA_946481405.1 uncultured Brevundimonas sp.
AAGCCGAAGCGGCGAGCGAACTGGCCCGGCTGGCCGGCGAAATGGCCCGCCACGACGCCCTCTACGCCGAGGCCGCGCCCGAAATCTCCGACGCCGACTACGACGCCCTGCGGGCGCGCAACCTGGCCATCGAGGCGCGCTTTCCGGCCCTGGTCCGCGAGGATTCGCCGTCGAACAAGGTGGGGGCCCCGACCTCCAGCCAATTCGCCGAAGTGCGCCACGGCGTGCCCATGCTGTCGCTCGACAACGCTTTCGAAGATGGCGACGTCACCGACTTTGTCGCCCGCATCCGCCGCTTCCTGAACCTGCCCGCCGACCAGAAGATCGCCTTCGTCGCCGAGCCCAAGATCGACGGCCTCAGCGCCAACATCCGCTACGAGAACGGCGTCCTGGTCCAGGGCGCGACGCGCGGCGACGGCCGCGCCGGCGAGGACATCACGGCGAACCTGAAGACGCTGAAGGACATCCCGCACAGGCTCTCCGGCTCCGGCTGGCCCGCCCTGATCGAGGTGCGCGGCGAGGTCTACGCCCCCAACGCGGAATTCGACGCCTTCAACGCCGAGGCCGAAGCGGCCGGTCGTCGCACCTACGCCAATCCCCGGAACTTCGCCGCCGGGTCGTTGCGCCAGATCGACCCGACGGTGACCGCCGGCCGGCCCTTGCGCTTCTTCGCCTACGCCTGGGGCGAGACGTCCGAGCCCTTCGCGGACACCCAGGCCGAGGCTCTGGAGAAGTTTGAAAGCTGGGGCTTCCCGGTCAATCCGCGCTCGACCCGCGTCGAGGGCGCCGACGGGCTGGTCGCCGTCTATCACGGCCTCGAAGCCGACCGCGCCGGGCTCGGCTATGACATCGACGGCGTCGTCTACAAGGTCGACCGGCTGGACTGGCAAAGCCGCCTCGGCTTCGTGTCGCGCAGCCCGCGCTGGGCCATTGCCCACAAATTTCCGGCCCAGCAGGCAGTCACTCTCTTGCGAGAGATTGAGATCCAAGTCGGCCGGACTGGGACTCTTACGCCGGTGGCGCGGCTCGAGCCCGTCACTGTTGGTGGCGTAGTCGTCAAGAATGCGACCCTGCACAATGAGGATGAAATCCGCAGGAAAGACATCCGTGAGGGCGATAGGGTCGTTCTTCAACGCGCCGGAGATGTGATCCCGCAAATCGTTGGTCTTTTCGATCCAAAGCCTGAGGAAGATAGGTCCGAGCCATACAAGTTCCCGACCCATTGCCCGGTCTGCGGCTCGGAGGCCGTGCGGCCCGAAGGCGAGGTGCGGCGGCGCTGTACCGGCGGCCTGATCTGCGCCGCCCAGCTGGTCGAACGGCTCAAGCATTTCGTCAGCCGCCGCGCCTTCGACATCGAGGGCCTCGGCGAGAAGCAGCTGACTGCCTTCCACGAGCGCGGCTGGATCCACGAGCCCGCCGACATCTTCCGCCTCGCCCGCGACGCGGAGAAGCTCGCCGCCCTGCGCGCAGAGGACGGCTACGGCGAACTCAGCGTGAAGAACCTCGTCGCCGGCATCGACGCCCGCCGCACCATCGCACTGGAGCGCCTTCTGTTCGGCCTCGGCATCCGCGATATCGGCGACCAGACCTCCCTGCTGCTGGCCCGCCATTTCGGCGACTGGACCAGCTTCCACGCCGCCGCGCTCGAAGCGGCCTCCGGCATCCCCTCCCCCGAATGGACCCAACTGGCCGAGGGCCACGGCGTCTCCGCCCGCACCCTGTCGGTCATGGCGGCGGCCGATTTGTCGCCCGACGATCCCTGGCCCGAAGCGCCGCTGGACCAGAAGCTGGCCCTCGCCTTCCCCGGCGTCGCCGCCCCCGCGCGCCGGGCGCTGGCCGAACTGACAACCGACTGGCCGAGCATCGTCGAACTGGCCCGCATCGCCCGCGAGGACGGTCCGTCGGCGACCCTCGGCGAGATCGCCGGCATCTCCGGCGTCGGCCCGGTCGCCGCCCGCGCGGTGGCCGAATTCTTCCACGAACCGCATAACCAGACGGTCGTCGCCAACCTGATCGAACAGCTCGACGTCATCGAAGAGGCCGAACGCCCGAAGTCGGACACGCCGGTCGCAGGAAAGACCGTCGTCTTCACCGGCTCTCTCGAACGCTTCACCCGCGACGAGGCCAAGGCCCGCGCCGAAAGCCTGGGCGCCAAAGTGTCCGGCTCGGTGTCGAAAAAGACCGACTACCTCGTCGCCGGTCCGGGCGCCGGCTCGAAGCTCGCCGATGCCCAGAAGCACGGCGTGGCCGTCCTCACCGAGGACGAGTGGCTGACCTTGATCGGCGGCTAGGCTCAGCTTTCAGGAAACATCGGCCGCATAAAGCTGCGGTCGTAGCGGATCACACAGCCGCTCTCGTCGCGAATGCGGTCGGCGGCGATGAAATCCGGGTCCTTGCCGAAAAGGGTGCGGTACTGCTCATAGGCCGCGAGACTCGGAAAGCTGAACAGGGCCAGCGCGCGATCGCTGGCCCCCTCGCCCGGCAGGAAATAGCCGTGATGGTTCCCGCCGTGCCGGTTGACCAGCTCGATCCAGCGCTGACCAAAGCGCTCGAACGCCTCGATCTTCTTCGGATCGATCACATAGTCGACGACACAGGTGATCATCGAGATCTACCGGTTCAGCGCGCTCTGCGCCGCGGCCGCATAGCGGTGTCCCGACGCCGCATCCTTCGGGAAGACCGCCTCGATCGCCTCGACGTCCTCGGCGGTCAGGGTGATGTCCGCCGCCGCCGCGTTCTGCTCCAGCGTCGAAATCCGGCGCGTGCCCGGGATCGGAACCAGATCGTCGCCCTGTGACAGCACCCAGGCCAGGGCCAGCTGGGCGGCGGTCACGCCCCGGTCGTGGGCGATGGCCTTCACCGCCTCGACCAGGTCGAGGTTCTTCTGGAAATTCTCGCCCTGGAAGCGCGGGTTGGACCGGCGGAAGTCGCCTTCCTCCAGATCGTCGATCGACTTGATGTCGCCTGACAGGAAGCCGCGCCCCAAGGGGCTGTAGGGCACGAAGCCGATGCCCAGCTCCCGCACGCAGTGCAGGATCTCGTCCTCCGGTTCGCGGCTCCACAATGAGTATTCGGTCTGCAGCGCCGTGATCGGATGGGTCCCATGGGCCCGACGGATCGTCGCCGGGGCCGCCTCGGACAGGCCCAGGAAGCGGACCTTGCCCTCCTTCACCAGCTCGGCCATCGCACCCACCGTCTCCTCGATCGGCGTGTCGGGATCGACGCGGTGCAGGTAGTAGAGATCGATGACGTCGGT
>CAMLNY010000307.1 GCA_946481405.1 uncultured Brevundimonas sp.
CAGACAGAGCTCGCGGTCAGCTCAAGGATGAATAGATCAGCGTCTTCAGCTCGCGCCGGATCGGATAGAGGAGGGACGGACTCAGCTGGGTCATGAAGATGACGTGCAGCTTCTCGACCGGGTCGACGAAGAAGGACGTCGAGAACATCCCGCCCCAGTAAAACTCGCCTTTCGAGCCCGGGATCATCGTCTTCGCCACATTGTCCGTGACGGCGAAGCCCAGCCCGAAGCCCACGCCGCCGTTCTGGGTCTCGCTGAACAGCGACCGCGACAGGGTCGACAGATCCGACTGGCCGGGCAGGTGGTTCATGGTCATCAGATCGACCGTCTTACGGCCCAGCAAGCGCGCGCCGTCCAGCTCGCCCCCGTTGGCCAGCATCAGGCAGAAGCGGTGATAGTCGAGTGCGGTCGAGACCAGGCCGCCGCCGCCCGAGATCAGCGACGGCTGCTTCAGCCACATGCTGCTCTCGCCGCGATCGTACATGACCCGCCCCAGCGGTCCGGCGAAGGCGTAGCAGTCGGGCAGGCGATGCGCCTTGTCGGCCGGTACCATGAAGCCGGTGTCGTTCATCTTCAGCGGTTTGAAGATCCGGTCGGCCAGGAAACGGTCCAGCGGGACGCCCGACACCCGCTGGACGACGGCGCCGAGGACGTCAGTCGAGACCGAATAGTTCCACGCCTCGCCGGGCGAGAACTCCAGCGGCAGCTTGCCGATCTCGCGCACGAACGCATCCAGATCCGCGTCGCCGTACCAATTCTCGACCGGCCCGGCGTTCGCCCGGTCGTCGCGATAGGCGGCGTCGATGTTGCTGCGATACTGGAAGCCGTAGGTCAGGCCCGAGGTGTGGCGCAACAGGTCCAGCATCCGCATCGGCTCGGCCGGGGTCTTGGTGATGAAGGGCACGCCGCCCCCGCCGCCGTTGTAGACCCCGACGTCCTTCAGCTCCGGCAGCACGTGGTGGACCGGCGTGTCGACCGCGACCTTGCCTTCCTCGACCAGCATCATGAAGGCCACCGAAGTGATCGGCTTGGTCATCGAGGCGATGCGGAAGATCGAGCCTTCGTCGATTGATTTCGCCGCGCCCTCGCGAGCGGCGCCCTGGCTGGAGAAGTGGACGATCTCGCCGTCGCGGCTGATCAGCAACTGGGCGTGCGGCAGCTTGCCGGTGTCGAGGTAGCGGTCCTTCAGGAAGCCGTCGATGCGGTTCAGCCGGCCGGCGTCGAAGCCGTGCTTTGCGGGGTTCTTGATCTGCATCACGCGGTCATCCTCGGGTGTCGGTCCACGGTAGGACGTGATCCAGAGCCGCTCCAGCCCGGCTCAAGAAAAAGGCGGGCGACCGGGGGCCGCCCGCCAGTCCGAGGCGGGATCAGAAGCTCTTCTTCACCCCCACTTCAAAGGTCCGTCCGAGCGGGTTGGCGGTCCAAGGGTCGTAGCCGAACTCCTCCTGGGCCGGTGGCGGATCGCGATCGAAGATGTTCGCGACCGAGGCGGTGAAGGCCAGGCTGTCGCTGAACTCGAAGCGATAGGTGGCGTCGGCCGTCACCCACTCCTCGCCGAACTCGCCGTACTGGACGCCGGCCCGCTCGTCCTCGACCGCCGAGACATAGTTCACTCCCAGACGCAGGTTGTGACGGTCCTGGTTGTAGTTGAGGCTCAGGTTGGCGCGCCATTCCGGGGCCGACTGGCCGAAGGTCGCGAAGTTGAGATAGCCCAGACGGTCGTCCCCGGTGGAGACGGTGACCGCGACCAGCTGGGTCGGGCCCGTCTTCAGCTCGGTGATCCTGGTCGCCGTCAGATTGGCCGTGAACAACCCGCGATACACCGGCATCGAATAGGTGGTCTGCAGGTCGAAGCCGTTGGTCGTCTGGCCCGGGCCGTTGCCGAACAGGGTGGTGACCATCGAGAAGGTCCCGACCCCGCTCATGCCGACTGTGCAGCCGGCGTTGAAGGTGATCCGGTTCAGCAGCGGCTGCTGCGTCGGGTTGCAGGTCGTGATCGTCCCGCCCGCGCCGTTGAACACCAGGCTGGCGATCTGGTTCGGATCGGCGATCTGGCCGATCTGGTCCTCGGTCTCGATGTCGAAATAGTCGAGGATGAAGCTGAACTGGTGATCGTCCCTCAGGCCCGCGCTCTGCCAGATCAGACCCAGGTTTGAGGTCCGGGCCGTTTCGGGCCCCAGATTGCTGTCCGTGATGAACTGGGCCGCCAGCCAGTTGGAGGCCGCGACCGTATAGGTGCGCGCCGCGATCGTGACCTGGCCCGGCAGGACGCCGACGGGCGGCGACTGGTAGTTGGTGCCGTAGGACCCGCGCAGCGACAGCGGACCCCAGACGTTCCAGCGACCCGAGACCTTGTACACCGTGGCCCCCAGACCGCCGGTGAACTCCTCGCGCCGCGCCGCCAGCTGCAGCTCGACATTGTCGAACAGCGGCACCTGCAGCTCGCCGAAGAAGGAGTACTGCTCCCGGCTGGCCGCGTCCGGCGGATTGGTCGCGAACAGGACAAACGGACCCGGCGCATTGGGCGTACAGCCGCGGAAGTTCGGGTCGTTGGTCGGCAGCGGCGTTGGCGACAGGTTGGACGAACCGGGCCCGTTGGCGCTGGTGAAGTTCGACGGCCATTCGCACTGGATCGAGCCGTTGAAGATCGGGCTCGGCACGCTCTCGCGCGTCTCGAAGTGACGCCATTGTCCACCCATGGCCCAGCCGACCTCGCCGCCCGGCAGGCTGAACGGCAGGACGCCGTCGAACACCAGGTCGATGGTCACGTCGTTGGACACCGTCTCGGCGGCGCGGTCGTCGAACAGCCAGTCGGCGACGTCCTCGCGGTTCTCCTGACCCTGGATGTAGCCCGGGTTCGACAGACCCAGCATCGGCTGACGCGACCAGGCGCTCGAGAACGGGTTCCACCAGTGGCAGTTGCCGACCCCGGCCAGCGCCGGGTTCTGGGTGCCGAAGCGGCGGGGATCCAGATCCGGGACGCTGCAGTTCGGTCCGCCGAAGCCGTTCAGCGCCTCCTGCAGGCGATAGCCGATCGTGTCCGGGTGGGTATTGTAGTTGCGGGCCCAGTTGTAGGTGACCGCGAAGTCGTAACCGATGTCGCCGGCCGGTCCGGCCCAGTCGCCGAGGCGGCCGTTGAGCCCTGCCGAGGCGCGGAAGACCTGGTTCTCGATCCGGTCCGGCACGCCGAAGCCGTCGCCGTTGGCATAGAACGGATTCCCGCCGTGGCCATGCAGGCGATAGGTGACGGGCGTCA
>CAMLNY010000308.1 GCA_946481405.1 uncultured Brevundimonas sp.
CGCCGGCGACTTCACCCAGGCCTCGGGCCATGTCGCGACGACGGCCTTGCTGAGCGAGGGCGTGCGCCCCGACGCCATCTTCGCCGCCAACGACATGATGGCCGTCGGCGCCCTTCTGGCCCTTCAGGAGGCGGGCGTCCGCTGCCCCGAGGACGTCGCCGTCGTCGGTTTCGACGACGTGCCGATCGCCGCGCTGGTCCGCCCGGCCCTGACCACCCTGCGTATCGAGATCGCCGAGACGGGTCGCCGCGCCATGGAGCGTCTGGTCGGTCTGATCGCGGCTTCAGCCAACCCGCAGGAGGCTGACGCCGCCTGCGAGACCATTCGACCCCAACTCGTCGTCCGCCAGTCGTGCGGCCGCGCCCAGCCCTTCAACGGAGAAGCACAATGACCCGCATGACCCTGCGCAATCGCGCGTTGGGCGCCGCCTCGGCGCTGGCCGTGGCCGCCCTGCTGACGGCCGGCAGCGCCTCGGCCCAGGCCACCAACGCCACCGTGCGCGGCACGGTCTACGACGGCCAGGCCCCGGAAAGCAGCGGCGGCACCGTGGTCGCCCGCGAGACCTCCACGGGCTTCACCTACCGCGGCCGCATCAATGCGGACGGCAGCTACAGCATCGTCGGCATCCGGCCGGGCTCGTATGAAATCACGGCGAACACGACCGACGGCCAGACGGCGACGGACGTGGTGAGCGTCGGCGTCGCCCAGTCGGCCAGCCTCGACCTGACCATCGCGACCCAGACCGTCGCCGTTGACAGCAACGCGACCGATGTGGGCGACATCATCGTCACCGGCCGCCGCCTGACCGAGGTGCGCACGCCGGAGAACGCGACCAACGTTACCACCCAGCAGATTCAGACCCTGCCGCAGATCAACCGCAACTTCCTCAACTTCGCGGCCCTGGCCCCCGGCGTGCGGGTGTCACAGAACGAGAGCGAAGTGACGATCTCGGCCGGCGGTCAGCGCTCTGAGACGATCAACGCCTTCATCGACGGCGCCAGCCTGAAGTCCAACATCATCTCGGGCGGCATCCAGGGCCAGGACGACAGTCGCGGCAATCCGTTCCCGCAGGCCGCCATCGGCGAGTTCCGGATCATCACCCAGAACTTCAAGGCCGAGTATGAGCAGGCTTCCTCGGCCATCATTACGGCCGTGACCCGCTCGGGCACAAACGAGTTCCACGGCGAGATCTTCGGCGCCTATCGCGATCAGGACTTCATCGAGCAGGACGTCTTCTCGGCGCGTCGCGGCGATCCGGAAGCCAACCTGGAAGTCCAGCAGTATGGCGCGGCCCTGGGCGGGCCGATCATCCAGGACCGCCTGCACTTCTTCGGCAGCTACGAGCACAAGCAGGAGAACCGCGCGGCGGTCGTGAACCTGGGCCGCCAGATCCCGGCCTATCAGACCCGCTTCGCCCAGTATCTGGGCACCTTCGCCACCCCGTTCGAGGAAGACCTGTACTTCGGCAAGCTGAGCTTCCAGCCGGCCGACGGTCACCTGATCGACTTCAGCGTCACCTACCGCGACGAGGCCGACACGACCGGCGTCGGCGGCGCCAACTCGATCGAGCGCGCTTCGGGCCTGCAGCAGGAAACCCAGAGCGCCAACCTGCGCTACCAGTGGCAGGGCGAGGGCTTCCTGAACGAGGCGGCCATTGATTATCGCCGCTACAACTACAATCCGACGGCCCAGAATTTCGGCACGCCGGGCGCCAGCTATCGCATCTTCGAGAACGGCTACGACCCGTTCGGCGGCGTGGCGATCATCAACCTGGGCGGCGCTAACAGCCGTCAGGACATCGTCGACGAGGCCCTGACCTTCCGTGACGACCTGACGTTCAACGACATCGAGTTCAACGGCTTCCACACCGTGAAGATGGGGATCAAATATTCCCGTCAGGACTATCACGTCGACAAGGAGTTCGGCCGGAACCCGTTCTTCTACTACGACCTGAACGGCGGGGCCTCGGGCAATGCGGCGGTGCCGTACCGCGTGGAACTGGGCAACCGGTTCCCGACCGTGGATCTGAGCAACGACGTCTGGGGCCTCTACATCCAGGACGACTGGCAGCTCACCGACAAGCTGGAAATCAACCTCGGCCTGCGCTGGGACTACGAGTCCAACGCCAACAACAACGACTACGTCACCCCGGCCAACGTCCGCACCGGCCTGCAGCAGTGGATCGCCTCGACCGACGGCGGCAAGCCGGCCGGCTATGCCCCCAGCTGGTTCAACATCAACGACTACATCTCGACCGGCAACAACCGTGAGGCGTTCACGGACGCCTATCAGCCGCGGATCGGCTTCTCGTACGATGTCTTCGGCGATCGCGAGACGGTGATCTTCGGCGGCGCCGGCCGCTACTACGACCGGATCAACTTCAACTTCTCGTTCGACGAGGTGGCCAAGCCGGGCGACTTCAGCCGCAACGCCTTCTTCTCGACTACGGGGCGTCCGGCGGGCGTGGCCTCGGGCGCCTCGAACGATCCGATCCTGTGGCAGGCCAGCTACTTCACCGCCGCCGGTCTGGATCCCGTGCTGAACGCCATCCCGGCGCGGGGCGAGGCATTCCTGCTGGCCAATGACTTCGAGCCGCCGCGTACGGACCAGTTCAACCTGGGTCTGCGTCAGCGTTTCGGCGACTGGCAGACGGAGTTCACTCTCGCCTACGGCAAGACCGAAAACGAGTTCACCTGGCAGTATCTCAACCGCTGCCGCGAACCCACGTTCGGCAACGACGGCAACGGCTTTGGCGACAACGGCGGCTTCTGCTCGCCGGGCGGTACGAACCCGTACCGCACCTATCTGGTCAGCGACCACAACAAGGAACGCGAGTTCACCGCCCTCTACGTCAAGCTGGACAAGCCCTACACGGCGGAGTCGGGCTGGGGCGTGAACATCGCCTACACGCTCTCCAACTCGGAGCAGAACGGCGGCAACGACAACTTCTGCTTCGATTGCTTCAGCGTCGCGACCTCGCCGACCCGCTCCTCGGCCAATGACGAAGAGCACCGGATCGTGGCTAACGGCATCGTCGACCTGCCCTACGATTTCCAGCTGTCGGGCATCCTGACGCTGGGTTCGGGCACGCCGTTCGACGTGTTCGACGGCACGGGTTCGCAGTTCCGCTACCGTCCGTACGGCGGCTATCCGGACAAGGACAACTTCATCATCCCGCTCATCAGCCGCCCGCGCGTGCGCGGCGCGAACCTGAAGCTGCAGACGGTGCTGTCCGGCTTCGACCTC
>CAMLNY010000309.1 GCA_946481405.1 uncultured Brevundimonas sp.
CGGCTTCGGCTGCATCAACCGCCTGCAGCAGGGCACGGGCGGACGCCCCTTCAACAACCTGCTGGCCGACGCCGCCCACGACGTCCTGCCCGACATCGACTTCGCCGCCCACGCCCGGAGCCTCGGCGCCGCGGCCGAGAAGGTCTCGGGGGTCGCCGAGCTGGAACAGGCCCTCGCCCACGCCGCCGACAGCGACACGTCGTACGTCATCGTCATCGACACCGATCCGATGATCACCACCGAGGCCGGCGGCCATTGGTGGGACGTCGCCGTGCCCGAGGTCTCGGTCCGCGCCGAGGTCCAGGCCGCCCGCAAAGCCTACGAACAGAAGATCGCCGGAGAGAGAAAATGACCATCCGCTGGGGGGGCAGCCCCATCGCCTGGGCCAACGACGACATGGTCGAGCTGGGCGGCGACACGACGCTGGACGCCCTCCTGACTGACGTGAGGGAGATCGGCTTCGACGGCGTGGAACTGGGCAACAAGTTTCCGCGCGACGCCGAAACCCTGAAGCCCATCATGGCGAGCTATGGCGTCGACATTGTCGGCGGCTGGTACTCGTCCAACCTGCTTGTCCACGACGCCGCGGCCGAGATCGCGGCGATGTCGAAACATCTCGAACTTCTGAAAGCCATGGGGTCGTCGGTTTTCATTCTGGCCGAGACTTCCAACGCCGTGCACGGCGACCGCTGGGGCAGCCGTCTCGACAGCCCGCCCGTTCTGCCGGCCGGTGACTGGAAACAGTTCGGAGAGCGTCTGAACGCCGTCGCCTCCCACATCAACGATCAGGGGATGCGCTTCGCCTACCACCACCACCTCGGCACCGTGGTGGAGTCCGACGATGACCTGAACCGCTTCTTCGACGCCACCGGCGACCACGTCGGTCTGGTTCTGGACACCGGCCACGCCGTTTACGGGGGCATCGACCCCATCGCGATCGCCACGACCCGTCCGGAGCGAATCAGCCACGTCCACTGCAAGGACGTCCGCACCAGCCGACACACCGAATTCTACGCGAACGGGACCAGTTTCCTGAATGGCGTGGTCGGCGGCATGTTCACGACGCCCGGCGATGGCGACTACGACTATCCGGCCTTCATGGCGGCGCTGAAGTCGATCGACTACTCCGGCTGGATCGTCATCGAGGCGGAACAGGATCCGGCCGTCGCCAACCCGCGCGACTACAGCCAGCTGGGTCTCGACACCCTGAAGCGTCTGGCCGCCGAGGCGGGGTTGGTGTGATGTCGCTTCTCGTCCGCCCGTCCGCGCCCGATGCGAAGGGCGTCGTCACCGACGTCACACCGCAGAGCGCCGGCTGGACCTATGTCGGCTTCCGCGTAGTGAAGCTGGCCGCCGGCCAGTCCTACAGCGGCGCCGAGGCCGGGCGCGAGGCCTGCCTCGTCATCCTGTCCGGCAAGGTCTCGGTCGAGGCGGGCGGCGAGGTCCATGCCGGTCTGGGCGATCGCCGCGACGTCTTCGAGGGCTCGGCCACCTCCGTCTACCTGCCCGCCGCCCTGCCCTATGCGATCTCTGCCGAAACTGACGCCGAGGTCGCGGTCTGCACCGCCCCCGGCACGGGCGCGGGCGCCGTGCGCGTGATCCGCTCCAACGCGGTCGAGGTACGCGGTCAGGGGACCAACACCCGTCATGTCAGGAACATCCTCTCGGACGCGGACGACACCGCCGAGAGCCTGCTGGTCGTCGAGGTCATGACGCCCGGCGGCAACTGGTCCTCATATCCGCCGCACAAGCACGACCGCGACGCGATCCCGGAAGAGACCCTGCTGGAAGAGACCTACTACCACCGGCTCTCCCCACCCCAGGGGTTCGCCTTCCAGCGCGTCTATACCGACGCCCGCGACCTCGACGAGACCATGGCGGTGCAGGACGGCGACGTCGTGCTGGTCCCGCGCGGCTATCACCCGGTCGGCGCCCCGCACGGCTACGACCTCTACTACCTCAACGTCATGGCCGGCCCGGTGCGCAAATGGGTCTTCCACAACGATCCGGCCCACGACTGGATCGTGCGGCGATAGGCATTCCATGAGACAGGTCCACCATCTCATCGCGGGCGATACCTCCGCTTCCGCAACGCGTTACGGCGACGTCTTCAACCCGAGCTTCGGCGAGGTTCAGGCCCGTGTCGGCCTCGGGGCCGCCGCCGATCTCGACCGCGCGGTGCAGGCCGCCAAGGCCGCCCAGCCCGGCTGGGCCCGCACCAACCCGCAGCGCCGCGCCCGCGTCCTGTTCCGCTTCAAGGAACTGCTCGAGGCCAATATGCAGTCGCTCGCCGAACTGCTTTCGTCCGAACACGGCAAGGTCGTCGCCGACGCCAAGGGCGACATCCAGCGGGGTCTGGAGGTCATCGAATTCTCCTGCGGCATCCCCCACGCGCTGAAGGGCGAGTACACGCAAGGCGCCGGGCCGGGCATCGACGTCTATTCGATGCGCCAACCGGTCGGCATCGGCGCAGGCATCACCCCGTTCAACTTTCCGGCCATGATCCCGATGTGGATGTTCGGCCCGGCCATCGCCTGCGGCAACGCCTTCATCCTCAAGCCCTCGGAGCGCGATCCGTCCGTCCCGAACCGGCTGTGCGAACTGATGCTGGAGGCCGGCCTGCCCGAGGGCATCCTTCAGGTCGTCCATGGCGACAAGGAGATGGTCGACGCCATTCTCGACCATCCCGCCATCGGCGCCGTCAGCTTCGTCGGCTCTTCCGACATCGCCCAGTATGTCTACGCCCGGGGCGCTGCCGCCGGCAAGCGGGTGCAGGCCATGGGCGGCGCCAAGAACCACGGCATCGTCATGCCCGACGCCGATCTGGATCAGGTCGTCGCCGACCTGTGCGGCGCCGCCTTCGGCTCCGCCGGCGAACGCTGCATGGCCCTGCCCGTCGTCGTGCCGGTCGGCCAGTCCACCGCCGAGGCCCTGCGCGAGCGCCTCGTCCCCGCCATCGAGGCCCTGCGCGTCGGCGTCTCCACCGACAACGAGGCCCACTATGGCCCCGTCGTCACCGCCATCCACAAGAAGCGCATCGAGGGCTGGATCCAGACCGGCGTCGACGAGGGCGCCGAACTGGTCGTCGACGGCCGGAACTTCACCCTGCAAGGCCACGAGAACGGTTTCTTCGTCGGGCCCTCCCTGTTCGACCACGTCACGCCGACCATGGAGTCCTACAAGGAAGAGATCTTCGGCCCGGTGCTGCAGATGGTCCGCGCCCCGGACTTCGAGAGCGCCCTCGC
>CAMLNY010000310.1 GCA_946481405.1 uncultured Brevundimonas sp.
TCGCCATCGGTGAAGCTGAAGAAAATCATGACTTGGCTCCGGCAGACGTTGAGTTAGCGGTGACGGGTTCAACGGATCGACGGCGAAGGATGTCGCCCCAGTGGTCGGCGAGGGTCAGCAGACCCTGTCGACGCCAGGCGTCGTTCTCGGGCAGAGCCTCCTTCAGCAAGGCCCGCAGTTCAGCTCGCACTTGGTCGGTCGACAAGGTCAGGTCACGCGACATGGCTCTTAGCGACGGCTCTTGAGGCGAGCCTCGACGTCGTCCGCCATGGGGCCGGCCCGTTCGGCGGCGCGGAGTTCGTCAGCGGTGACGCCGAGCTTCTTCGACCAGTCGCGAACCTCGTAGTCCTCGTTCAGATTGATGCGTCTGCGGTCCGGGTCGCCGGACCGTGTCTTGTCGTCAGGCATGGGGTCCTCCTTCCGCAGGAGAACGAGGGGTAAAATCCCTTGTTCCTGTGTGGGTTGGGCGACTTATCTGCGGTTGACCAGGTCCGTCTCGCTGGATGGCGATGACGCCGGCCTCTAGCTGGCGCCCCCGACTTCGCAATCAATCCGCCTGATCGTCTCCGCCGCCGTTGGGGGTGTCCAGCCTGAGACCTGCGAGTGTTGCGTAACACTCGCAGGCGAGCCGTTTCAGGGCTTGGCGGTTCAGGATTTCCACCCGTTCGCGCCGGGAGCGGATCGCGCCGGCCGCTTTCAGGGCTGCCCAGACCGCATTGACAGTGGTTCGCTGCATGGCCAGCAGCCGCGCCATGTCCTCCTGCCGCATGACGAAGACCGTCTGGCTGGTCCGGTCCTGGGTGGTCAGGAACCATCGGGCGATGCGCGCAGTGGCGGGGTGGACAGCATTGCAGACGGTGTTTTGGGCCGCCTCGATCTGGTTGGCGTGCGTAAGCCTGAGGAGCAACTGCTGCAACTCGGGCCGCGCCTCGGCCTGTCGCCTCAGTACGGCGGCCGGCAAGGCGTAGGCCGCGCCCGACAACTCGACCTCGATGTCCCACCCCATGGGCTCGCGGGCGAGAAAAGCGGCCAGGCCACTGACACCGTCACGTCCGACGTTGGTCGCCATGGCGGCTCGTCCGTCTTCAAGCCTGACGATGTTCGCGAGGTCTGCCGTAACCGGGAAGAAGACGGTGTGCACGTCACTGCCCGCCGTCGTCACGACATCGCCGCGCTCCATTTCCGCATAGCGAAGGTGAGATGCGAGCGCGTCCCGATCCGTCGCCGCCATGGCGGCCCAGAATCGATTGCGCATTGGACCGGTCGGTTCATCCATAGCCCGCGCACTCCCTCAGGGGCGCGTGACTCGGCCCTCGACCGCGAGGCGGTAGATGAGTCGTCCGCCGTCATCTGTCGTCTCGATGACATAACGCCCGCCTTCGAGGATATGGTCTGCTCTCCCCGACAGCGTCTCGCTCATGATTGCGATCGTGGCGCGGCGGGCGGCGTCGTCGTCGACGAGCAACTCGCCTTCCGGATCCCGGACGTCCTCGCCGTTCAGAAGGCGGAAATGGTAGCGCGGCACATCGGTCTCCGTTCGAAGCGCGAAACCCCAAGCCATTGATTTCTGTTCCTTTGTCGGCGGGACGACATATTGGACGGCGTTGAACACGTCGTGGAACCGGCCCCATCATACCTCGTTGGGCTCTGAGACGGGACGCGCCCACGCCGCGTTGCGAAAAGCCTGCAGCCAGCAGCCCGGGTAAGTCAGGAGTAGCGAATGACCATGCGCTTTTATGAGGTGTTGGTGGAGGGATCGGGTGGTCGCCGCACTCTTCGCGTGCCATCGCCCACGGATGTCCAGGCTGCTGACGCCGCGGCGCCGTTGATGACAGCCGGTGAAGCGATCGTCTCGATCACCGAGGTCGACGATGACGGGACGCAACAAGCCGACGGCCTGCCGCCGAAATCCCAGGCGGCGGAGTTTGCGCCTGTCACGCCCGGCGCCGCCGCCGCGCCCGACCGATGACCCGATCGGGGCCCGCCGATCCCTCGCACGGTCTGGTCGTCGGCGGGCTCGGCGGTCCGGAAGACCAGCTCATTGAAGACGGTCAGGAAGAGGTGTTCTCGCGCGCCGAGGTCGAACGCGGGCGCATCGAACACAAGACCCAGGCGGGCGGCGACGCCGATCAGTCCACGGGAGTGAGGTCGGCCCGCTCCGCTCCGTCGACGGCCGACAGGAGGTAAGGTCGGCCCCTGATCATCAGCCGATCGCATTCGATCGCCGTCCAGCCTTGCGGGAGCGCCACGCGGCGCTGCGGCCAGGTCGACGGATCCCCCGCACCAATCCGCAGTCCAGGCAAGCCGAAAAGCAGGGCTGTGATGAACCCCCCGATGTTGGCGAAGAATGGCCCTGAAGCGACGCCGTCGATGCGGTCGAGCCGGTATTCGAGAGTCTGGGCGAAGCGTGGATAGAGATAGGCTGCATAGCCTTCCTCGAAGAGCTTCAGCGAGAGGGCGCGGTCGCCGGTCCACGCCGCCCAGGCGCCGTAGAGAGCGGCCAGCATCGGCGAGCCCACATAGTCCGGCCATTGCTCGAGATAGAAGTCGAGCGTCCTCCGGGCGATCGACTCGTCCACCTCGGCCCAATAGGGGAACAGTCCCATCAGCGGACTGGGCGTCGCCCCCTTCGGCTCGCCTTTGCGATAGCCGGCATGGGCGGCGATGACGCCGTCGGACCGGACGGGCGTGACGAGGCCATCCGCGACTGTGCGCCAGAGATCGGGGACCGTCTTTCCCAACTGACCGGCGGCCTCGATCGTCCGCCTGAGCACCACACGTGACGCCATCAGGGTCAGGGCGTCGTCATCGATGAAGCCCGGGTTCTCGGCCGGTCCTCCGAGCCGTCGGAAGTGGAAGCCATCCCGGCCGCGCTCGACACGATCGCAGATCCAGTCGGCCACGCCGGACATCACGGGCCATGCCTCATCCTCCAGAAAGCGGCGATCCCCGCTGGCGTCGGCGTGGATTGCGAATGCGCGCGCGATGTGAAGACTGACGTGCATTTCCCTCGCCGCCGCGCCCGCCCCGCCGGGCGACGCTTCCTCGCCGCATCTGGGCGACGCCTCCCACGGGTATTGCAGTCCTGACCGTCCCTGCATCTGCGCATTGCGCCGGGCCCCGTCCCGCGTACGGGCGCGAAAGTCGAGCAGCGCCCGGGCGGCTTCGGGCTGCAGGAGCGTCAGCGGCGGTGTCGCGAAGGCGTCCACGTCCCACATCACGTGACCGAAGTAGTAGTGG
>CAMLNY010000311.1 GCA_946481405.1 uncultured Brevundimonas sp.
GGTACAGGCCGCTGAGCACCACGGCCGGGATGGACAGCAGGAAGGAGAACCGGGCCGCCGCGGCGCGCTCCAGCCCGAGGAACAGGCCGGCGGAGATCGTCGCCCCCGAGCGGATCGGCTTCACCTTCAAATGGGACGAGAGCCACGAGGACGGGCCGCCGGTCGACACCCTGGTCACCGTCCGCTTCGCCGAGACCGACGACGGCAAGACCCGCATGGACTTCACCCACGAGGGTCTGAAGTCCGAACAGAGCCTGACCGGCCACAAGCACGGCTGGACCTCCACGGCCGACCGGCTTGAAGCCTGGCTGGCGGCCAACCCCGAGACATAAATCCAGCACTCAGAAGGAGTTGCGCCATGAAGATCGTGACGAGCCTGAGCTTTCCCGGAACCTGCCGCGAGGCGTTCGACTTCTATGCCCGGGTGCTGGGCGGCGAGATCACGGCCTCCCAGCCCTATGGCGAGGGTTTTCCCGGCATGCCGGTCCCGCCCGAGATCCGGGATTGGCTGATGCATTGCTGGCTCCAGGTCGGGGATCAGGCCCTCATGGGGTCCGACATGCACCCCGACTATGCGCCCGACATGACCAAGCCCAAGGACGGGTTCGACGTCACCCTGCATTTCGACGACGTGGCCGAGGCGCGGCGGATCTTCGAGGGTCTGTCGGAGGGCGGCGAGATCAGGATGCCCTTCGCGGCCAGCCCCTGGTCGCCGGGCTTCGGCGGCTTCACCGACAGGTACGGCGTGCCGTGGATGATCAACACCACCGCAGCCGCCTGACATCATCAACGCGAAAGAGGGAGAGAGACGATGACGACCGAACCCAACAAGATCGTGCCCAGCCTGAGCTTCAAGGGCGAATGCCGTCAGGCGTTCGAATTCTACCAGTCCATTCTGGGCGGCGAGATGCAGGCCTTTCCGTTCGGCGAGGGCCCCCCCGACATGCCGATCAAGCCGGAGTATCGCGACTGGCTGATGCACGCCTGGCTGGAGCTGCCGGGCAATCAGGCGATCATGGGGGCGGACATGCCGCCGGAGTTCGCCCCGAACATCGACAAGCCCAAGAACGGCTTCGACGTGACCTTCCACAGCTGCGATCCGGCCGAGGCCCGCCGGGTGTTCGACGCCTTGGCCGAGGGTGGCAGGGTCGGCATGGCCTTCGGCGAGACCTTCTGGTCGCCGGGCTACGGCTCCCTGACCGACAGGTTCGGCATTCCGTGGATGGTCAACACCCGCCCCACCGGCGACTGGAAGCCGGGAGGCGCATCGTGAAGGCGACGCCGATGGTCTGGGCCGGCCGCGTCCTGACCGGCCTGTTCGCCCTGTTCATGCTGGGCGCCTCGATCACGCCCAAGCTGATGGGCATGCCGGTCGCGGCCGAGACCCTGACCGCGCTCGGCTGGTCGCCCGAATGGGTGCTGCCGATCGGGCTGATGGAGCTGGGGTTCCTGATCCTCTACCTCTATCCGCGCACCAGCGTGCTCGGCGCCGTCATGATGACGGGCCTGCTGGGTGGGGCGATGGCCACCCAGGTCCGGATCGACAATCCCCTGTTCAGCCATCAGCTGTTCAGCCTCTATCTGGGCCTGTTCATGTGGGGTGGACTGTGGCTGCGCGACGAGCGGCTGCGGGCGCTCTTCCCGTTCCGGAAGGCGTAGAGTGATGCGCAGGCTGAAGCTGGCGACCTTCGTGTCGCTGGACGGGGTGATGCAGGCGCCGGGCGGGCCGACCGAGGACCCGACGGGCGGCTTTCCCTTCGGCGGCTGGCTGCCGCCCTTCTTCGACGACAAGGTCGGGGAGTTCGTCGGCGGGGCGTTGGGGGAGGACTACGACCTGCTGCTGGGCCGCAAGACCTATGAAATCTTCGCCGCCCACTGGGGTCATTCCGGCGACGAGATGGGCGCCCTGTTCACCCAGATCGCCAAATACGTCGCGGCCGGGCCGGAGACGCCGCTGAACTGGAACAACAGCCACCGGCTGGAGGGCGATGTCGCCGAGGCCGTGGCGAAGCTGAAGTCGGAAGGCGACCGCGACCTGCTGATCCAGGGCAGCGGCAAGCTGATCCAGACCCTGCTGAAGGCGAACCTGATCGACGACCTGACCACCCTCACCTTCCCCGTCGTGCTGGGGACCGGCAAGCGGCTGTTCGAGCCGGGCGACCATGCCCGGACCTGGGAGCTGCAGGAGACGAAGCACTCGCCGTCCGGCGTAGTGGTCAGCCGCTACGTGCTCGGCGGACCCGTCCAGACGGGCTCGTTCCAGATGAACGACCCCAATGAGGAAGAGGCGGCGCGTCAGGCGCGGATGCGGCGCGAGGGCTAGTCCGCCAGCGCCGTCGGGAAGGGATGGCCGAGCGCCTCGGCCATGGCCTGCTGGGAGATCAGCAGGACCTCCTTCTGCTGGTGGTAGTTGTTCGACAGGACGATGACCGCGACCCGGTTGTCCGGCTGCCAGACCTCGATGTTGCGGAAACCCGACCAGCTGCCCGTGTGGTAGATTTCCCAATCCTGGAAGGCGGGGGTGACGCGCGTGCCCAGCCGGTTGGCCATGACGCCATAGCCCCAGGCGCGGTGGGGCCGCCCGCCCCGTTCGTTCGGCTGATCGGCGGGCGAATGGTCCATGATCATCTGGGCGTAGCTGTACGCGCTGAGCAGATGGCCGGTGTTGAGCGCCCGCTCCCAAACAAGCAGATCGTCCAGCGTCGAATAGAGAGCGCCGGCGCCCGCCACGATCGAGACATTTGGATTGCGCTGGGCCGTCAGGCCGGCCGGGAAGTTCGCATGGCCCGTGACGATGCCGAGATCGGTGTCGTCGTCGAACCCCGTGTCCTTCATGCCGAGGGGCTCGAAGAAGGCGGTCTGCAGATAGTCGGCGAACCGCTGGCCGCTGGCCTTTTCGACGATGGCGGCGGCCAGGTTGAAGCCGGCGTTGTTGTAGCGAACCTTGGTCCCGGGCTCGAAGGACAGGCGGAAGGCCCTTGAATCCTCGGTCAATTGGTCGAGCGTCGCGGGCGTGACACGCCGATTGCCCCAGCCCGGTCGCTGCATCAGGTCGGGGATGCCCGAAGTGTGGGAGATCAGGTGGTGAATCTTCAGCGGCGCCCAGGCGGCGGGGCATGGCTGGATCCACTGACAGACCGGGTCGCCGATGGTCAGCTTGCCCTCATCCTGCAGCTTCAGGATCGCCGCGGCGGTGAACTGTTTCGAAATGGAGGCCAGACGGAAGCGCGAGCCGATCTG
>CAMLNY010000312.1 GCA_946481405.1 uncultured Brevundimonas sp.
CCAGATGGTCTGGTCCTGCACCTTCGCCACAGCCCGGTCGCCGGGTTCCGGGGCGCTGTCCGAGCCGCCGCCGCGGCCGCAGGCGGCCAAGGTCAGGACGAGCGCGAGGCCGAGGAAAACCAGAGGGTTGCGCGAATGTCGCATCGGACGCTCCGTCCCGCTTGAGAAGGTCCAAACGCCGGGCCGCAAAGCCCCTCGCGTTGACAGGGGTATGGCCGGTGCTTAAGTCCCGCCTGCGTTCAAGTCGAGGGATTTTCGACGGTCCGCTCGCGGCGTTCGATCGCCGCCTGACAAAGGCATTTCCAGAGCTCTTAACCGCTCGACCGCCTCCGGATCGCCCATGCTCGGCTTCGCCAAGAAACTCTTCGGCTCCTCCAACGACCGCAAGGTCAAGGATTTCATGGGGCGGGTCCAGAAGATCAACGCCCTGGAACCCAAATACGCCGCCCTGTCGGACGACGAACTGCGGATGATGACCCAGACGTTCAAGGATCGTCTGGAGGCCGGCGAGACCCTCGACAAGATCATGAACGACGCCTTCGCCGTGGCGCGGGAGGCGTCGAAGCGGGTTCTGGGCCAGCGTCAGTACGACGTCCAGCTGACCGGCGGCATGATCCTGCACGACGGCGGCATCGCCGAGATGCGCACCGGTGAAGGGAAGACCCTGGTCGCCGTGGCGCCGGTCTATCTGAACGCCCTGTCGGGCAAGGGCGTCCACGTCATCACCGTGAACGACTATCTGGCCCGCCGCGACGCCGAATGGATGGGTCGCGTCTATCGCTTCCTGGGCCTGGAAGTGGGCGTGATCGTCAACGGCCTGTCCTCGGGCCAGCGTCAGGCCTCCTACGCCGCCGACATCACCTATGGCACCAATAACGAATTCGGCTTCGACTATCTGCGCGACAACCTGGTCTACGACCGGCGTGAGATGGTGCAGCGTCCGCACCACTTCGCCATCGTCGACGAGGTCGACTCCATCCTGATCGACGAGGCGCGCACGCCCCTGATCATCTCGGGCCCGACCGAGGACCGGTCCGAGCTCTACAAGATCGTCGACGGCATCGTGAAGGAGCTGATCAAGGACACTTCGACCTTCGACCTCGACGAGAAGCAGCGCCAGGCCCTGCTGACCGAGGAGGGGTCCGAAAGGATCGAGCAGCTGCTGGAAGCCGGCGGCTATTTCGCCGAGGACACGACGGGTCTGTACGACGCCGCCAACATCTCGCTGGTCCACCACGTCAATCAGGCGCTGCGGGCCAACACCCTGTACCAGAAGGACAAGGACTACATCATCAAGGGTGGCGAGATCATCCTGATCGACGAGTTCACCGGCCGCATGATGACCGGCCGCCGGCTGTCCGAGGGTCTGCACCAGGCCATCGAGGCCAAGGAGGACGTCAAGATCCAGCCCGAGAACCAGACCCTGGCCTCGGTGACGATCCAGAACTACTTCCGCCTCTACGAGAAACTGTCCGGCATGACCGGCACGGCCGCGACCGAGGCCCAGGAGTTCCTCGACATCTACAAGATGGACGTCCTGGAAGTGCCGACCAACCGCCCGGTCCAGCGCATCGACTATGACGACGAGGTCTATCGCACCTATCGCGAGAAGAACCTGGCCATCGCCAAGCAGATCGCCGACTGCCGCGAGCGCGGCCAGCCGATCCTGGTCGGCACCGTCTCCATCGAGAAGTCCGAACAGCTGTCCGACCTGCTCAACAACTACGAGCACAGGGTCGAGGTGTCCCGGACGCTCAAGAAGGAGTTCGTCGGCAAGGACAAGGAAGCCCAGAAGCTCGGCGACGCTGCGTACGACATCAAGTACGAGACCAAGTTCAAGGGCATCCCGCACAATGTCCTGAACGCGCGCCAGCACGAGCAGGAAGCGTTCATCGTGGCCGACGCCGGCCTGCCGGGCGCCGTGACCATCGCCACCAACATGGCCGGCCGCGGCACCGACATCCAGCTGGGCGGCAACCTCGAAATGCGCATGGAGAAGTGGCGCCAGGAACAGCGCAACCTGGCCATCGCCGTCACCCCCGAGGACGAGGCGCTCAAGGAAGCCGAGTTCAAGGCTGACATCGCCGAGAAGAAGGCGATCGCCCTGGCCGCCGGCGGTCTGTTCGTGCTCGGCACCGAACGCCACGAAAGCCGGCGCATCGACAACCAGCTGCGCGGCCGGACCGGCCGTCAGGGCGACCCGGGCACGTCGAAATTCTACCTCTCCTGCGAGGACGACCTGTTGCGCATCTTCGCCGGCGACCGTCTGGACGCCATCATGCGCAGCTTCGGCGTGGCCGAGGGCGAGGCCATCTCGCACCCGTGGCTGAACCGCGCGGTCGAGACCGCACAGAAGCGGGTCGAGACCCGCAACTACGACATCCGCAAGAACCTGCTGAAGTACGACGACGTCGTGAACGACCAGCGCAAGGCCGTGTTCGAACAGCGTCAGGAGTTCATGGACTCCGACGACCTGTCGGAACTGGTCGGTGAATTCCGTTCGGACGTGGTCACCGACCTGGTCGACCGTTACATGCCGCCCAAGGCCTATGCCGAACAGTGGGACATCGATGGCCTCGACGAGAAGGTGAAGTCCACCCTCGGCCTCGACCTGCCGCTGCACGACTGGGCCGCCGAGGAAGGCGTGTCGAACGAGGAGGTCGAGGAGCGCATCCAGGCCGCCGCCGACGCCCGCGCCGCCGAGCGTCTGGAAATGCTGGGCGAGACCCAGACCCGGGGACTGGAGAAGCAGTTCCTGATGCAGATGATCGACATGCAGTGGCGCGAGCACCTGGTGCACCTCGACCACCTGCGGGGCGTCATCGGCCTGCGCGGCTACGGCCAGCGCGATCCGCTGAACGAGTACAAGACCGAGGCCTTCTCGCTGTTCGAGACGCTGTTGCACGAGCTGCGCCACAATGTGACGCGCTGGCTCATGACGGTGGAATTCCGCTTCGAGGCCCCGCCGCCGATGGAAATGCCCGAGTTCCAGGAAATCCACCTGAACCCCGGCACCGGCGTCAACGAAATGGCCGATCCGCTCGCCCAGAACCCGGAAGGCCAGCTGACCGGTGACGCCCGTTCGCGCCTGCCCGTCGACCTGCTTCCGGTCGGCTGGGAACGTACCCCGCGCAACGCTGACTGCCCCTGCCTCTCGGGCCGCAAGTTCAAGCACTGCCACGGCGCCCTCATCTAGGGCGGCCCGTGTGCCGGTCCGTCAGCGACGGATCGGCTGCTG
>CAMLNY010000313.1 GCA_946481405.1 uncultured Brevundimonas sp.
GCGCTCCAGGACGACGACGATCAGTGGATGGCGCTGCGCTACGACCTGACTGCGCCGCTTGCCCGGTTCGCGGCCCAGTCGTGGGAGACCCTGCCCAAACCCTATCGCCGCTACGCCTTCGGTCCCGTGTGGAGGAACGAGAAGCCCGGCCCCGGTCGCTTCCGCGAGTTCGTCCAGTGCGACGCCGACACCGTCGGCTCCGACCGCCCCGAGGCCGACGCCGAGATCATCGCCATGGCCTGCGAGGGGCTGGGGGCCGCCGGTCTGGCGAAAGGTCAGGCCGTGGTGCGCGTCTCGAACCGCAAGCTGTTCGACGGTCTGTTCGATGCGGGCGGGATCACCGATCCGATCCAGCGCCTGACGGCCCTTCGCGCCATCGACAAGTTCGATCGTCTGGGCTGGGAGGGCGTCGCCGCCCTGCTGGGCGAGGGCCGTCTGGATGAATCCGGCGACTATACGAAGGGCGCCAACCTGCCGCTCGGCGTCGCCTCGACCATCGAAGCCTTCCTCGATTCGGCCTCGGAAGGCACGCGGGCCGAGACGCTGGACGCCATCGCCCGTTCGGGCGGCCTCGGCGCGACGGGTGAAGCGGCGCTGGAGGAACTGGCCGGCATCGATCGAGCGCTGACCGCCATGCGGGTCGATCAGGCGACGGTGCGTTTCGATCCGACCATCGTGCGCGGTCTGGAATATTACACCGGCGCCGTGTTCGAGGCCGAGCTGTTGCTCGACACGACCGACGACAAGGGCCGACCGGTCCGCTTCGGTTCGATCGGGGGCGGCGGTCGCTACGACGACTTGGTGGCCCGCTTCACCGGCCAGTCGACGCCGGCGACCGGCTTCTCGTTCGGCGTCTCGCGTCTGGCCTCGGCGCTGCGCGCCGCCGGCCGGACCCTGGACACCGCGCGCGGCCCGGTGGTCGTCATCGTCTTCGCCCAGGACGACATGCAGTCCTACCTTGACGCGGTGTCGGAGCTGCGTTCCGCCGGGATCGCCGCCGAGCTCTACCTCGGTCGCGCGGGCATGAAGGCCCAGATGAAATACGCCGACCGCCGCAACGCCCCGGCCGCCATCATGCTGGGCGGGGACGAGATCGCCGCCGGCCAGGTGACGATCAAGGATCTGGACGCCGGTCGCGCCGCCGCGGCCGGTCTGGCGGACAACGAAGCCTGGAAGGCGGCGCGTCCGGGGCAGCAGACCGTGGCGCGCACGGACCTCGTGCGAACCGTTCGCACCATTATCGAAGCTTCTTCGAGAACGGTGCCGCCTCACGAATGAGTTATCGATGTTCAGTCATGAAACCGGCTATTTTCGCTTGTGGTTTGATTGACTTGAACAGGGCCGATCGGTCATTTGGTCTCACTCGAACGGCGCGGCGCTGACAAGGCGCAGCCGCTGATCGAAGGCGTTTCGGGGAGGAAACGTCCGCTCCTCAGAGAGCGAGAAAGCCCGCTGCGATGTATCCCCCGCAGCGGGCTTTTTCACATCTGGAAGTCACTTTGGGTTCGCTAACGCTCGCGACGCGGTCGCTCTCTGCTTGAGCGCATATTGGTGCGCTACCCCTCGGCTAGTGGAGCCTGGCTGCTTGAACGCGAACTACGCGTGAAAAAGGCCGGAGCTGGGAGCTCCGGCCTCTTGGTCACCTTGGCGATTTTGATCTCACCGTTGATCGGTTTGCTGATCGGTTTGGCGGTCGCCTACCAGATGCGAACCCGGTCTTCCGGGGCGAGGTAGTACCGCGTGCCCGGTTGGACGTCGAAGGCATCGTACCAGGCGTCGACGTTGCGCAGCGGGCCGATGACGCGGAACTCGTCGGGCGAGTGCGAGTCGGTGGCGATGCGGTTCTTCAGGGCGTCGTCGCGCGACTTCGACTGCCACACCTGGGCCCAGCCGAGGAAGAAGCGCTGGTCGCCGGTGAAGCCGTCGAGAACCGGCGCTTCGGCTCCGTTTAGCGACAGGTGATAGGCCTCCAGACCCACGGCCACGCCCGAGGCGTCGCCGATGTTCTCGCCCATCGTCAGGCCCGGGTTGATGAAGTGGCCGGCGATCGGCTCATAGCTGCCGTACTGGGCGCCCAGTCGTTCGGTCAGGGCGTTAAAGGCGGTCGCGTCGGCCGGGGTCCACCAGTCGCGCAGCACGCCGTCGCCGTCCGACTTGCGGCCCTGGTCGTCAAAGCCGTGGCCGATCTCGTGGCCGATGACTCCGCCGATGGCGCCATAGTTAACGGCCGGATCGGCCTGGGGATCGAAGAAGGGCGGCTGCAGGATGGCGGCCGGGAAGACGATCTCGTTGTTCGTGGAGTTGTAGTAGGCGTTCACCGTCTGGGGCGTCATGCCCCACTCGGTCTTGTCGACCGGCTCGTTCAGGCGAGCGAGGTCGTATTCCCAGCGGAAGCGGCTGGCCCGCTCGCCGTTGCCGAACAGGTCATCGGCGCGGATCTGCAGATCCGAATAGTCGCGCCAGCGGTCCGGATAGGCGATCTTCACGGTGAACTTGGCCAGCTTCGCCTGGGCCGCCGCCTTCGTCTCCGGGCTCATCCAGCTGTAGCCCTCGATGCGATGCGACAGGGCGGTGCGCAGATTGGCGACCAGCTGCTCCATCTGGGCCTTGGATTCAGCGGGGAAGTATTCGGCCACATACTGGCGGCCGACCGCCTCGCCCAGGGCGCCGTCGGCGAAGCTGATGGCCCGCTTGTCGCGGCTGCGCTGTTCCAGCGCGCCCGACAGTTCACGCGAACGGAACTCCCATTGGGCGTCCGAGAAACGCTGCGACAGCCGCGGCGCGGCCCGGTCCACGGTCTGGAAGGCCTGCCAGGCCTGCAGGGTCGAGACCGGGGTCTCGGCATAGATCTGGGCGATCTTCGGCAGGGCCGTATTCTGGCGCACGATCAGGCGCGGAATGTCGCCCAGACGCGCGGCCCCGAAATACCCGGCCCAGTCGAAGCCCGGCGCGTCGTCGGCCAGCCGCTGGATGGTGTACTCATTGTAGGTGCGGTCGCGGTTGCGGCTCTCGGCCGGGGTCCAGTGGGCCTCGGCGATCCGGTCTTCCATGGCCACGATGGCGGCGGCGTTCCCTGCCGGGTCGTCCCAGCCGATCATCTCCAGCATCCGGGCGACGTATTCCTGGTACTTCGCCTTCTTCTCGGCGAACAGCGGCGACAGATAGTAGTCGCGGTTCGGCAGACCGAGGCCCGACTGGCTGGTCGAGACGACATAGCGGTCCGGCGCCTTCTGGT
>CAMLNY010000314.1 GCA_946481405.1 uncultured Brevundimonas sp.
ACGAGCAGATCGCCATACGCATCGGCGACCAGAGCGATCCGGCGTTCCTCGCCGCCAATCCCGGCGCGCGCGAAAAGTTCGAACAGCTGAAGACCATGCCGCGCGGCTATCTTAGCCACGAATACATGAACTCCAGTTGGTATCCGATGTATTTCAACGAGATAGCGGACATTTTCAGTTCGGCCAAGCTCGAGTTCGCCTGCAGCGCCTCCTACGTTGAGGCCGTCGATGAAATCCAGCTGACCGAGCCTCAGCGTGCCTGGTTGGCAGGAATCGCCAATGAGCCGTTCCGCGAGACGATGCGCGACTTCTGCAAGAACAACCAGTTCCGTAAGGACTACTGGGTCAAGGGGGGGCGACAGCTCTCACAGGCCGAACAGGTCGAGCGGATTCGCGACGTTCGGCTAGTTCTTCTGAATGCGCGGGAAAGCATTCCGCTCACTGCCTCCAGCGCTATCGGTGAGGTGACTCTGGTTCCCGAAGTTTACGGCCCCATCCTGGACTTCCTTGCCGACAATCGTCCGCACGCGTTCCGCGAGATTGAAATCGCTGTACATCCGAAGAACGTCCAGTTCGCCCAGGTGCTTCAGGCCGTCATGCTGCTGAGCGGCTCCGGCCATATCGGTTTCGCCCAGTCGGAAACTGAAACGGCCGCGGCCCGTCCCCACACTCGCAAACTGAATGCGGCACTGCTGAACCGCATAGAGCAACAGGACGGAACGGCGTATCTGGCCTCCCCTGTGACGGGCGGTGCGATCGCTATCTCGCGTGTCGACCAGTTGTTCCTCAAGTACTGGATGGCGGGGCTGGAAGACCATGTGCAGTGGGGTGAGGCGGTCTGGCGGGTGCTGGAAGCTTCGGGCCACCGCGCCATGAAGGACGGCAAGACCGTGGAAAGCCCTGAAGATAACCTCGGCGTGATCACCGAAGCCGCCGGGAAGTTTCAAGCGACGCTGCTGCCGGTGTTCCGGGGGCTGGAGATCGCCGTTCGCGACAAGGTGTCTACGGTTGGGCGAAAAGGCGGCAGATAGTTCCCCAAGAAGGCGTTGGAACAGTGTGACAATCCTGCCAAGCACCGCAAAACTTTCACATTAAAGCCAAGGTCGGCCTGACAAAGGCCGGTTGACGGCACGTGCAAACCCGGTCTAGGAACGTTCCGCCTAGGAATGCCCATGACAGTCTTCGGCGGTCATGTGCTCTACGATACCGCCGTGGCATGGACTAACCAAGTTTAACATTCCCCAGGGGGACCTCGAATGAAGAAGCAATCACTCCTCGGCGCTATCGCGCTGACTACCATCGCGGCCGGCGCTGCCGGCGCCGCCAACGCTCAGCAGTACACTGTCGTCCCGAACGCCACGACCGGCGCCACCGTGACGAAGGCGACCGCCGTCGCTACGGAAGTGACCCTGACCAAGACGACCGCCGCTGGCGTGCTCGGCCTGGCCGTGGTTCCTTCGAAGTCGGCCATCCTGCCGGGCGGCAACTCGATCCTCAGCGTCACCCTGTCGGGCGGCCACACGTTCGGCACCGCCGTGACGCCGGGCGCCGTGACCAAGGGCGCCGTCTGCCAGCCGACCACGACGATCTCGTCGGGCGGTAATGCCGGCGACAACAGCGTGTCGTTCCTGATCTCGGGCCTCGGTGGCTGCACCAACGCCGCTCCGATCGAACTGGCCATCCCGGCCTTCCTGAACAACAACACCACCAGCCTGAACGTCTCCACGACCTTCAAGACTGAACTCGGCACCGGCATCGACGGCGGTTCGGCTTCGCTGGCCGCTCCGATCGTCACCTTCGCCCCTGCCTTCGCCGTCACGACCAAGGCGGACACCGTCACCACTGCCGCTACCCTGGCTTCGGGCTTCAAGGCCCTGACCGCTGACGTCGCTCTCGGCACCGTCGTTGTCTCCGTGAACGCCAACGCCAAGGGTATCAACGACACGACCAAGGTCGCTGTCGCCGGTGACGTGACCAAGGCTGACTACAAGTTCGTCGGCAACCAGACGACCAAGACCGTCACCCTGAAGCTGGATGGCGCTTCTGTGGCCACGACCGGCTTGATCGCCGTCGCCAACCCGGTCGGCGCTGCCGGCGCCGTCACCGCCGTCGCGGGTGGTGATCCGATCCCGGCCTCGACCTACACGGTCGCGACCACCCTGACGCTGGACGCCGCTTACAACGCCCAGCCGACCTACGGTCCGTCGGCGCTGCAATCGATCACGCGTGAAGGCACCACCTACCTGATCCCGTGGGTTTCCTCGGGCACCCTGGCGAACTCCACGGGTAACTCGACCGTGATCCGTATCGCCAACCTCGACACCATCACGTCGGGCGCGGTTTCGGCCGAACTGCTGACCTCGTCGACGGGCACGCCCGCCTCGACGTCGCTGGTTCCGCTGTCGGCCGGCATCACCAAGGGTGGCGAACTGGTCATCACCGGCGCTTCGCTGGAAACGGCCATCGGCTCCAACTTCGGCCGCGGCGACATTCGCCTCACGGTCGAACCCCAACCGGCTACGCTGATCACGCGTCGCTTCATCCAGAACGTGGCCAACGGTTCGCTGACCGAAGTCTCGCTGGGTCGCGACGCCACCGGCAGCGAGCCGCAGAACTAAACCTCGCTTCTTCGAGGTTACCTGGGGAAAGGGGAGGACTTCGGTCCTCCCCTTTTTCTTTTGTGCTAAGCCTCGTATCAGGGGCAACGCACCTACCTACATGAACACTCAAGGATGACCCGATCGATGGCCGTGCATAAAGACAAGACAATCAGCGGCCCGGTCGATCTGGACGGGAATGAGTTCGAGAACGTCGTCTTCGAGAATGCCCAGCTTCTCTATTCGGGCGGAAATTCCCCCCAGTTCACCAACTGCGCCTTCAACACGGTTGCTTTCGAGATGCGCGGCCCCGCGCACCGGACGGTGAACTTCCTGCGGTCAATGGCTCCTGCCGAGACCCATATGCGTGAAGTCTTCTACGGCCTGATTCCCGAGATCAAACCCTGATCGATACCGTCGTCATTCCGCGCATGAGCCCTGTCGCGGCACGTGCCCGGCTCGGCGAGATCCTCGTCGCGCGTGGTCTGGTCCGCGCTTCCGACGTCCAGAACGCCATGGCGATCCAGGCCGCCAACGGCGAGCCGATCGGGCTCAATCTTGTTCGGCTGGGCGCCCTGTCCGAGGCCAAGCTTCTGGACGTCCTGGCCGAGCAGCTGGGGCTGCCGGTACTCTTC
>CAMLNY010000315.1 GCA_946481405.1 uncultured Brevundimonas sp.
TGCGCAACACGGGGACGGCGCAGGCCCCCGCCTTCACGCGCGAGGAGGATCTGGAGGCCACGGCCGCCGATCTGCCGGACCGCCCCATCTCCCCGCATCCCAATCTGGTGACGGCCTCGGGCCTCGCCGCCATCGACGCCGCCCTGGCTGAAGCGCGGGCGGCCTATGCGGCCGCGCAGGCGCAGGGCTCCATCGAAGCCGACCGCACCGCCATGGCGCGGGCGACCCGCGACCTGCGCTACTGGTCCGCGCGGCGGGCGAGCGCCCAGCTGGTGGAGACGGAGGCGGATGGGCGCGTACGCTTTGGCGGCTCGGTCACGATCGAGCGCGAGGACGGTCGAACCCAGACGTGGCGCATCGTCGGCGAGGACGAGGCGGACCCGGCGAACGGCTCGGTCAGCCATGTCTCGCCCCTGACCCGCGCGCTGATCGGCAAGTCGGTCGGAGACGAAGCGGTCGTGGCGGGACAGACGGTCGAAATCGTCGCGGTGGACTGACGTTTCCGTGTCTGGACCCCGACGGCTGTCGGGGTGCACGGTGAAGTTTGCAACGAGGAGTCCCCGTCCATGGCCAGAAAGCCCAACTATGCCTTCGAGCGCCAGGAGCGGGAAAAGGCCGAGGCGGAGAAGGCGGCGCGCAAGGCGGCGCTGAAACAGGCCCGCAAGGACGCCAGGGCGCGCGGCGAGGACGTGGATCACCCTGACTGGCAACCGCCCGAAGAATGAGTCGTTGGACTCCGGCCTCGATCGAGGCGCGGAGACCGAAATGCCGGCGAAGGGCGAGCTCAAGACCTACCAGGCCAAGCGTCGGTTCGACGAGACGCCGGAGCCGAAGGGGAAAAAGGGCGCGGCGAAATCCGCGGCGCGCCGCTATCTGATCCAGCGTCATGCGGCGACGCGGTTGCACTATGATTTCCGCATCGAGATCGACGGGGTGCTGAAATCCTGGGCGGTGACCAAGGCGCCGTCGCGCGACGTCTCGGTGAAGCGGCTGGCGGTCGAGGTCGAGGACCATCCGCTGGACTACGGCGGCTTCGAGGGGACGATCCCGGCCGGCAACTACGGCGCCGGCACGGTGCAGATGTGGGACGAGGGTACCTGGGAGCCGCAGGAGCCGGATCTGGATGAGGCCTTCCGCAAGGGCCAGATCAAGATGGTCCTGCACGGGGAGCGACTGGTCGGGAAATGGGCGCTGATCCGGCTGAGGTCGGATCGGGGAAAGCCCTCCAAACGCAACAACTGGCTGCTGATCAAGGAGAAGGACGAGTTCGCCGTGGCGGGCGAGGGCGACGCCCTGATGGAGATCGACGCCTCGGTCACCACGGGCCGGTCGCTCGCCGAGATCGCCGAGGGGAAGACGCAGTGGACCTCGTCGAAGAAGACCGGCCGGAAGGCGCCCCCCAGGCCCAAGGCGTCGAAGGCCCTGGCCAGTCCGTCCGGGGCGCCGCCCGCCTTTCTTCCGATCCAGCTCTGCAAGGTCGGGGACAACCCGCCCCAGGGCGCGGGCTGGGCCCATGAGATCAAGTTCGACGGCTATCGAATGCAGTTCGCCGTCGGCGGCGGCCGGGCGAAGCTTTACACCCGCTCCGGCCTCGACTGGTCGAAGAAGTTTCCCGAACACGCGGCCGATGCGGGCGAGTGGCCGGATGCGGTGGTCGATGGCGAGCTGTGCGCCCTGGCCGAAGACCACATGCCCGATTTCTCGGCGCTGCAGGCGGCGATCTCGGACGGAGAGACCGGCGGGCTGATCTATTTCGCCTTCGATCTGTTGTTTGAAGGGGCTGAGGACCTGCGCAAGCTTCCCCTGTCGCACCGCAAGGCGCGGTTGCGCGCCTATATCGACCGGATCCCCAAGACAGCGCGGTCGCGCATCCGCTTCGTCGAACATTTCGCCTCGACCGGACAGGCGGTGCTGGAAAGCGCCTGCCGGATGGACCTTGAGGGCGTCATCTCCAAGAAGCTGGACGCTCCCTATGCGGCCGGGCGGTCGACGACATGGATCAAGTCGAAGTGTCGGGGGCGGGATGAGGTGGTCATCGGCGGCTGGACCTCGGAGGGGGCGCGGTTCCGCTCGCTGATCGTCGGGGTGCAGGACGTCGATGCGAAGTCCGGTCACGGCCTGCGACATCTGGGCCGCGTCGGAACGGGCTACAATCAACCGTTGCTCAAGAGCTTGCTGCCGGCGCTCCAGGCCAACGAAACGGACGACAATCCCTTCGTCGGCAAGGGGGCGCCGCGGAAGTCCTCGGCCGGGGGGCTGACCATCCACTGGGTGAAGCCTGTGCTGGTCGCCGAGATCGAACACGGCGGCTACACCGACACCGGCTCCCTGAGACAGGCGGCGTTCAAGGGGTTGCGCGAGGACAAGCCGGCCACGGAGGTGGATGCAGCGCCGCAGGCGGCGGCCAAGCCCGCCAAGGGCAAGGTCGTCGCGCCGCCCCAGCTGAAGATCGGCCTGACCGGCAAGGCGAAGGCGGTGGTGTCGGGACTGACCATCTCCAGTCCCGACAAGGTGCTGTGGCCGGCGGCGGACGGCCATCCGGCGATCACCAAGCTGGAGCTGGTGCAATTCTACGAGGCGGCGGCGGAGCGGATCCTGCCGCACGTCGCCGACCGGCCGGTGTCGATCATCCGTGCGCCGGAAGGTATCGCGGGCGAGAAATTCTTCCAGCGCCATGCCATGCCGGGCTCGAACCCCCGGCTGAAGCTGATCGATGTTAAGGAGCGGAAGCCCTATGTCGGCGTGGTCGACGTCGGCGGTCTCGTCGCCATCGGCCAGTCGGGCGGGCTGGAACTGCATCCGTGGGGGTGCGCGCCCGGCGATCCGGAGACGCCGGAGCAGATCACCTTCGATCTGGATCCGGACGAGGGGCTGGACTTCGCCGATGTGATCGCGGCGGCGAAGGCGATGAAGACACGGCTGGAAAAGCTGGGGCTCAATCCCTTCTGCAAGACCACTGGCGGGAAGGGGCTGCATGTGGTGGTCCCGATCAAGACGGACTCCCGCAGCCGGATCGAGTGGGATCAGTGCAAGGCCTTCGCCAAGGCCGTCTGCGAAGAGGTCCGGGCCGAGGCGCCGGACCGGTTCACCACGACGCTCGCCAAGAAGGCGCGGGGCGGAAAGATCTTCCTGGACTATCTGAGGAACGGCCGGATGGCGACGGCGGTCGCGCCCTGGTCGCCGCGCGCCCGGCCGGGAGCGGGGATCGCCTGTCCGCTGAG
>CAMLNY010000316.1 GCA_946481405.1 uncultured Brevundimonas sp.
TTCGTCGCCGATGCCGGCGCTGCCGGCGTTCTCGCCATCCTCGTCCACGACGGCCGCAGCCTTGCCGGCGCGGGCGGCCAGCATGACGTCGCCACGGGCGGAGCCCTGACGAAAGCCATGGGCGCCGGCCGGTTCACCGGCGGAGCCAACTCGACGCTGGTCGTCGCCGCGCCGTCGGGCGTTCAGGCCGACAGCATCGTTCTGGTCGGCGCGGGTGAGGCCGCGAAGTTCGACGAACTGGCGCTGGAGACCGCCGCCGCGGCCGCCTACCAGGCCGTGAAGCTGTCGGGCGCCGAAACCCTGACGCTGGACCTGGGCCATCTGTCCGCCGATCAGGCCGCTCGCGCTGCCTTCGCCGTTCGCCTGGCCGCCTACCGGTTCGACAAGTACAAGACGAAAGAGAAGCCGGAGAAGGTTCCGTCGATCCAAACCGTTCGGATCGTGACGAAGGACGCCGCGGGCGCCGGCAAGGCCGTCGAGCCGCTGAACGCCGTGGCCGACGCCGTATATTTCTCGCGCGATCTGGTCGCCGAACCCGCCAACGTCCTCTACCCGGCCGAGTTCGCGCGCCGTGTGAAGGCGCTGGAGCGTCTGGGCCTCAAGGTCGAGATCCTCGGCGAAAAGGAGATGGCCAAGCTGGGCATGCACGTCCTGCTGGGCGTCGGTCAGGGTTCGGTGCGCGAAAGCCAGCTGGCCGTGATCCAGTGGAACGGCGGCAAGGCCGGCGACGCCCCGATCGCCTTCGTCGGCAAGGGCGTCTGCTTCGACACCGGCGGCATCTCGATCAAGCCGGCCGCCGGCATGGAAGACATGATCTGGGACATGGGCGGCGCGGCCGCCGTGGCCGGGCTGATGCACGCGCTGGCGGGCCGCAAGGCCGGGGTCAACGCCGTGGGCGTGCTGGGCCTGGTCGAGAACATGCCTGACGGCAACGCCCAGCGCCCGGGCGACATCGTCACCTCGATGTCAGGCCAGACGGTGGAGGTCATCAACACCGACGCCGAGGGTCGTCTCGTTCTGGCCGACGCCCTCTGGTACACGCAGGACCGGTTCAAGCCGAAGATGATGATCGATCTGGCCACGCTGACGGGCGCCATGATCATCTCGCTGGGCCTGGACTATGCCGGCGTCTTCTCGAACGACGACGGCGTGGCCAACGCCATTCTGGCCGCCAGCCCCAAGGTCAACGAGAACGTCTGGCGCATGCCGATGCCGGCCCAGTACGACAAGATCATGGACAGCGTGAACGCCGACGTGAAGAACTCGGCCGGTCGCGACGGGGGCTCGATCACCGCTGCCCTGTTCCTGCAGCGCTTCGTCAACGGGACGCCGTGGGCGCACATCGACATCGCGCCGACGGCCTGGGTCACCAAGTCGACGCGTCCGACCGTGCCGGACGGCCCGGTGGGCTGGGGCGTGCGTCTGCTCGACCGCATGGTGGCCGACACCTACGAAGGCTGATCGGGTGAGCGGAGCCGGGGAAGTCTGGTTCTATCATCTGGAGCGGTCCACGCTGGATCAGGTGCTGCCTGAACTGCTGGACCGCACCCTTCAGCGCGGATGGAAGGCGCGGGTGCGGGTCGCCGACCCGGACGCGCGCGAGGCCATCGACGAGCGGCTGTGGCTGTGGCGGGACGAGAGCTTTCTGGCCCATGGAACCGCTGACCAGCCCCATGCGGAGCGCCAGCCCATCCTGCTGACGGCGGGAGATGAGAACCCGAACGGGTCTCAGGCGCTGTTCATCGTCGACGGCTCGGATATGAGCCTTTCAGAGGAGTTCGAGCGGTGCTTCATCATCTTCGACGGTCGGGACGAGACGGCCCTGCAGGGCGCGCGGGCGCGTTGGAAGACGCTGAAGGATCAGGGCGCGAACCTGGCCTACTGGAAGCAGTCGGACGAGGGGCGCTGGGAAAAGGCGGCCTGATCGGGGCGCTGTTCCTGGCCGCTTGTTCATCGACGCCGGCGCCGGTCGCCGAGGCGCCGGCTCCGTCGGTGGTCGCGGATGCGGAGGCCAATCAACCCGTCGGCAGTCGGATGCCCGACGGCAGCGAGGACCTCTGCAAGGCGGCGGACTTCCAGTATCTGGTCGGCAAGCACCGGAACGAGATCCCCGTGCCGGTGGAGGTGGTCAACCGTCGGGTGACCTGCACGACCTGCCCGGTGACCATGGACTACTCGGCCTACCGGCTGAACATCTTCTACAACGCCCGGACCGAGATCGTGGAGCAGGTCCGATGCGGGTGATGGCAGCGTTGATGCTCGGCGGGGCGCTTCTGGGAGCCTGCGCTCAACCGCCCGCGCCCGAGGGACCCAAGCGGTGCGACGCGGCTGCGGCGCGCTCGCTGATCGGCAGCCATATGGGCGCGGTCGACTTCGCGGCCGGGGCCAACGTGCGGTTCGTCTGCACCACCTGTTCGGCGACCGAGGACTACCGCGAGGACCGGCTGAATATCCGGTTCGACGAGGCCACCGGGATCATCCGCAGCGTCGACTGCGGCTGACCCCGGCTTCGGCCCCGGCCTGACGCTACCAGCGCCAGGCGTCGTAGATGACCTCCAGGATGTAGCCGTCGTAGCGGTCGATCAGATAGATCGTGTTGTCGACGGCGACCCACTGGGTGCCCGGGGGCGGGTAGCCCAGTCCGTAGGTGCGGTAGTCGTTGAGGCTGTAGCGCCAGAAGATCGACGGCAGGTAGTCGCCGATGTACCAGCGCTGACCCCAGTAGTTCCGCGGCACCGAATAGTAGCCGTAGTTGGGCGCGAAATAGAAGCCGAAGCGGTAGCCGGTGTAGCCGCGGAAGCTCCGGTCGTTGCGCCACCAGTCGTAGCTGCGGTTGCGGTTCCAGTCGCGGCGCCAAGTGTCCTGGTTCCAGCGGTTGGACCAGCCATTGTAGTCGCGGCGGCCGTCGCGGTCGCGGCGCCAATTGCCGTTGTTGCCGCGATCGCGATCACGATCCCAGTTCTGGCCGTTGCCGTTGTTCCAGCCGCCGTTGTCGCGGCCGCGTCCATCGTTGCCGCGGTTCCAGTCCTGGCCCCGGTCACGGCCGTTGGCGCCGCCGTTCCAGCCGCCGTTGCCATCACGGCCGCGTCCGTCGTTTCCGCGACCCCAGTCCTGGCCGTTGTTGTCACGGCCGCGTCCGCCGCGATCCTGGCCCGGCGTCGGGGCGGGAGGCGTCACGACCGGCGGATTGTTCTGGTTCCAGCGGCCGGGGCTGTTG
>CAMLNY010000317.1 GCA_946481405.1 uncultured Brevundimonas sp.
TCGGCGACCTGAACCACCGGTTCGGCCTTCGCCTTTTCCGACGCCGGCGCGGTGTCGGACCCGCCGGAGCAGGCCGCGACGAGCAGGCTTGCGCCCAGCGGAATCAGGACTTTCAGCAGCGTCATGGAGGCCCCCGTTTCGAAGCGGACCTAGGCCCCGGCCCGGCGCTCTGTCAACGCGGCGAAGGATCGTCTTGGAGCCGTAACGAAGCGGGTCTAAGCGGGGCAGCTGAAACCTGACCGGTGCCCATGATGTCCCGACTGCCCGCCGCTTTCGTCCTGTCGTTCGCCGCCTCGCTGCTCTCGCCGCTGGCGGTCCATGCGCAGGCCGCCGCTCCGGCGGCCTCCGAGGCGGCCCGACCTCCGGCGCTGGTCGTGACCATCGTGATCGACCAGTTCAGCGCCAATCTGTTCAACCAGTACCGAGGCCGGTTCACCGGCGGTCTGCGCACCCTGATCGACGGCGGTCTGGTCTACGCCAACGGCTATCAGGCCCAAGGCATCACCAAGACCTGTCCCGGCCACGCCACGGTCCTCAGCGGCGCCTTCCCCACGACCGTCGGCATTCCGTCCAACGAGTGGATCGATCCGGTCACGGGGCTTGAGGTCTATTGCCTCGCCGCGCCGCAGAACACGCTCGCCGACGGCGGAGAAGGCGAGAACGGCCGTGTCGGTCCGGACAACATCCGCGTCACCATGCTGCCCGACTGGCTCAAGGCTGTTAGCCCCGAGAGCCGCGTCTACGCCGTTTCGGGCAAGGATCGGGGCGCCATCAATCTGGCCGGTCACCATCCCGACGGCGCCTACTGGATCCAGGAAGGCTTCGGTCTGACGACCTATGTCGAGCCGGGCCAGACGGCCGAGGCGCGTCTGGCGCCGGTGGCGCAATTCAACGCCGTCTATCGCGCGCGCTATCAGGCGGACCCCGTCGGAAGCTGGACTTATCAGCACGACATCTGCCGTCCGCTGGCGGGCCAGAGCACCCTCTACGACCAGCCCCTGCGCGTCGACCTGCCGCCGGAACACTACAATCTGGAAGACTCCCCCGCGCTGGACGAGACGACCCTTCTGGCGGCCACCGATCTGCTGGAGCGCCAGCAACTCGGGCGGCGCGGCGTCACCGACATGCTCGGCGTCAGCCTGTCGGGCACCGACAAGATCGGCCACGCCTACGGCACCCAAGGCCCTGAGATGTGCGAGCAGTTGCTGCGCATGGACGAGGCGCTCGGCGTCTTCCTCGACAAGGTGGCGGCCGTGCCGGGCGGGGCGATCGTGGTCCTGACCGCCGACCACGGCGGCTCGGATTCCCCCGAGCGGATGGCCGAGCGGGGCGCGCCCGCCGGCCGCAACGACCGCACCCTGCTGCCGCGCATCAACGAACGCCTCCAGGCCGAATTCGGCCTCATGTATGCGCCTCTGCAGAACGGGCTCACCGGTCTGATCGTCGCCGATGCGAGCCATGTCCTGCTGCCGCGGTCCCAGCGCGATCCCATCGTCGCGCGCGCCGTCGCCCTGCTGAACGCGGAGCCGACGGTCAGCCTGGCGGTCGCCACCGACGAGCTGCTGGCCGACCCGATGCCGGCGCGTGACGTCGAGCCCGAGGCCCTGAGCGTGCGCGAACGGCTTCGCCTCAGCGCGGTCGCCGATTCCGGGGCCGACATCATGATCGCCTATGGCCCCTACCTGACCGGCCATACCCGACCCGGCGGCTCGGTCGCCAGCCATGGCTCGGTGTGGGATTACGACCGTCGCGTGCCGATCCTCTTCTGGCGGCCGAACACCCAGGGCCAGGAACGGTTCTGGCAGATCCGGACCGTGGACATCGCGCCGTCGCTGGCGAATCTGATGGGCGTGCAGCCCGCATCGACGGTCAACGGTCTGTGCCTCGACCTCCGCATCTACGGCGCCGGGGACTGCCCACCGGAGGCTCCGGTTGCGTCATCCGTGGCCGCCGCCCCGGCCGCTTCCGCCGCCGCGTCGCGCCCCGGCCTCTTCTCGCGTCTGGCCCGGCGACTGGGGTTCTGAGCCTTCAGTCGGTTCGTAACAGAGACTCACTTTGGGTTTCCCGGGGGGAGCCGTCCTTCCCCCCGGCGCGTTTCGTGGCACAGTCGCCCGCAGGAAACGCGACCGGCCAACGGGACCACCATGAACAGACAACGCCGCGCGCGCATCGTCGCGACGCTGGGACCGGCCAGCCGGGCCCCCGGCATGGTCAAGGCGCTGGCCGAGGCCGGGGTCGACGTCTTTCGTCTGAACTTCTCGCACGGCTCGCATGAGGATCACGCCGCCAACCTGAAGGCCGTGCGCGGCGCCGAACTGGCGTTGCGGCGACCGCTGGGCGTGCTGGCCGACCTTCAGGGGCCCAAGCTGCGCCTCGGCCGCTTCGCCAATGTCGAGATCGCGGTGAAGCCGGGCCACAAGATGCGGTTCGACCTCGACCCGACCCCCGGCGACGAAACGCGGGTGCAGATGCCGCATCCCGAGATCTTCAAGGCCCTGCGCGAGGGCATGCTCCTGCTGCTCGACGACGGCCGCGTGCGGCTGCGCGTCGGCAAGCGCACCGACGAATGGTGCGATGTCACCGTCGAGAGCGGCACGAAGCTGTCGGACCGCAAGGGCGTCGCCGTGCCCGAGGCCATCATCCCGGTCTCGGCGCTGACGCCGAAGGACCGCGAGGACCTGAACTTCGCCCTGCGCATCGGCGTCGACTGGGTCGCCCTCAGCTTCGTCCAGAAGGCCGAGGACATGGCCGAGCTGAAGCAGATCGTGAAGGGTCGCGCCGCCTGTCTGGCCAAGATCGAAAAGCCCCAGGCGCTGGACGCCCTCGACAGCATTCTCGACTACTGCGACGGCGTCATGGTCGCGCGCGGCGATCTCGGCGTGGAGATGCCGACCGAGGAGGTGCCGGTCGCCCAGAAGACCATCATCCGCGCCGCCCGCCAGCGCGGCGTGCCGGTGATCGTCGCCACCCAGATGCTGGAATCCATGACCAGCGCTCCCGCCCCCACCCGGGCCGAGGCGTCGGACGTGGCCAATGCCGTCTACGAGGGGGCCGACGCGGTGATGCTATCGGCCGAGACGGCGGCCGGCCAGTACCCCCACCCCGGCGGATAGGGCCTGGGTGGTGCGCCGATACGGCCGGCCCGGCGGCGCAGCACGATCATGCTGAGCAACCCGGCCATGCTGAACTTGGCCTGCAAATGATTGTTGGC
>CAMLNY010000318.1 GCA_946481405.1 uncultured Brevundimonas sp.
TGCTGGCCAAGTGGAACGTGAAGGTCGGCGACGTCGTCAAGGCCGGCGACGTGATCGCCGAGATCGAGACCGACAAGGCGACCATGGAGGTCGAGGCGGTCGACGAGGGTACGATCACCGAGATCCTCGTGGCCGAGGGCTCCGAGGGGGTCAAGGTCAACACCCCGATCGCCCGTCTGCAGGAAGAGGGCGGCGCGGCCGCTCCGGCCCTGAAGGCCGCCGCGCCGGCCAAACCGGCCGATGAGAAGCCCGCCCCCGCCGGTCATGAGAGCGGAGAGGCCGTGGCCACGCCCCAGGGCGTGAAGTCCGCCGAAGCCGTTCTTCCGAAGACCAGCAATGCGCCCGCCGCCTCTCCGGCTGCGAAGCCAGGGGAGCGGGTGTTCGCTTCGCCGCTCGCTCGTCGTCTGGCGAAGGACGCCGGTCTGGACCTGTCGACGCTGAAGGGCACCGGCCCGCATGGCCGCATCGTCCGGGCCGACGTCGAAGCCGCCGGCAAGGGCGGAGCGCGTCCAGCCGCGACTGCTGCGGCAGCCGCTTCCGCCGCAGAGCCGCGCAAGGTGCAGTCGCTGGCCCAGATGGGCATTCCGGACGGCAGCTACGACCTTATCCCGCTGGACGGGATGAAGAAGGCCATCGCCCGCCGTATGGTCGAGAGCGTCAATGCGGTGCCGCACTTCCCGCTGTTCATCGACTGCGAGATCGACGCCCTGATGGCCGTCCGCGCCAAGGTCAATGCGCTGCTGGAGCCCAAGGGCATCAAGGTCTCGGTCAACGACTTCGTCATCAAGGCCGCGGCCATGGCGCTGAAGCTCGTGCCGGAGGCCAACGCCAGCTATTCGCCGGAAGGCATCGCCATGCACCACAACGCCGATGTGGCGATGGCGGTGGCGATCGACGGCGGCCTGATCACCCCGATCATCTTCAAGGCCGAGACCAAGTCCCTGTCGCAGATCGCGACCGAGGCCAAGGATCTGGCCAAGCGGGCCCGCGACCGCAAGCTGAAGCCGGAGGAGTTCCAGGGCGGCACCTTCTCGGTCTCGAACCTGGGCATGTTCGGCATCAAGCAGTTCACCTCAATCATCAACGAGCCCCAGGGCTGCATAATGAGCGTGGGCGCGGGCGAACAGCGCGCGGTCGTCAAGGCCGGCCTGGTCGTCCCGGCCACCGTCATGACCGTCACCCTGACCTGCGATCACCGCGTGGTCGACGGTGCGACCGGCGCCCGCTTCCTGCAGGCGTTCAAGCCGCTGATCGAAGACCCCGTCACCATGCTGGCCTAGGTCGATGACCGGCTCGGTCTACGACTTCACCGCGATCGCGATCGACGGGACCGAGGTCTCGCTGGCGCGGTTTCGCGGTCAGGCCCTGCTGATCGTCAATACGGCCTCCAAGTGCGGCTACACCGGCCAGTACGCCGGGCTGGAAGCCTTGCATCGCCAGTATGCGGACCAGCCGTTCGAGGTGCTGGGCTTTCCGTGCAACCAGTTCGGGGCGCAGGAGCCGGGCAAGGCGGCGGAAATCGCGGCCTTTTGTTCCTCGACCTATGACGTCAGCTTTCCGATGTTCGACAAGGTAGAGGTCAACGGCCCGCAACGGCACCCGCTGTATGACTGGCTGACCCGGCACAAGCGCGGATTTCTGGGCAGCCGCGACGTGAAATGGAACTTCACCAAATTCCTGACCGACCGGGAGGGGAGGGTGGCCGCCCGGTTCGCGCCCCAGGTCGAGCCGGACGCCATCGCGCCGGAGATCGACAAACTGCTGTAGCGCCCTTGGCGGAAACGTCGCGTTTTCTATAGTGCCGTCCGAGGGTTGAGGGACCGGCATGACGGACGAGGCGACGATCTGCGCGGCGTGCGAGACGCCGCTCCAGGGCCGCTATTGCCACGCCTGCGGCCAGGACTCGCGCGCGAAGCCGGCGCCGCTGCGCGAGATGGCGGTTCAGGTCGCCACCTCCTACAGCCCCATCGACGGCAAGCTGGCGCGGACGCTGGCGGTGCTGGCGGTCCGGCCCGGCCGGCTGCTGGAGGCCTACCGCAGCGGGGCAGGGTCGCTCTACGTCACCCCTCTCAAGCTGTTCGTGGCGGCGACGGCCCTGTTCCTGTCGGTGCTGAACTTCAGCGACACGACCTTCTTCCAGTACGTCTGGAAGGTGGACGAGCCGGGCAGGGCGGTGCATGCCGTCTTCAACCCCGAGACGCTCGAGGTGAGGGTCGACGGCGCGACGGCCGAGGACCGCTGGCTGCAGCCCCGCATCGAGCCCGCCATCGATCCGGAAGTGACTGCGGCCATCGAGGAGGGCGCCCGTACCCAGCCGACCGAGGCCGGGCGCGCCAACATGCGCTACGAGCTCGTCCTGAACGCTGAACAAGAGAAGCTGGCCGCGCGGCTGTCGGACTGGCTGCCCAACGTCCTGTGGCTGTTGATGCCGCTTTACGCCGCGCTGCTGATGCCGCTGTTCGGGCGTCGGCGGCTGTTCCTCGAACACGTCATCTTCGCCATGTGGGCCCACGCCATTGCCTTCCTGCTGGCCATGGGGATTTCGGCGGTCAATGCGAGGGGTGCGAACATCGCCGCGCCGTGGCTGGCCCTGCCGTACCTGGCCTATTTCACCGCCGCTGCCGCCCGCTATTACGACATGCACCCCGTCCAAGCGCTGTGGCGTGGGGTCGTCCACCTGATCTACTACCTGTTCCTCGTGCTTCTGCCGGCGGCGATCGTCATTCTGGCCACCGTTTCGGACTGGGGCGCCTGGTGGGCCTGGTTCCAGGCGACCTGAGCGGTCACGGCTGGTTACGTTCCGGAAGGTCAAGCTTTCAGGGCGGAGCAGGGGCGTCTACAACCCCGTGACAATTCAACGGAGGCTTCGACTTGGCCGACTTCGATCTCATCGTCATTGGTTCGGGCCCGGGCGGCTATGTGGCCGCGATCCGCGCCAGTCAGCTGGGTCAGAAGGTCGCCATCGTCGAGCGCGAGAACCTGGGCGGCATCTGCCTTAACTGGGGCTGTATCCCCACCAAGGCGCTGCTGAAGTCCGGTGAGAAGTTTGAGAACCTGAGCCATCTGAAGGACTATGGTCTGGCGGCCTCGGGCGCGACCTTCGACTTCGACGCCATCATCCAGCGCTCGCGCGGCGTGGCGGCGACGATGAACAAGGGCGTCGCCTTCCTGATGAAGAAGAACAAGATCGAGGTGATCGAGGGCTCGG